>NZ_JAXIOO010000011.1:0-88197 GCF_049311065.1 Arthrobacter sp. 7Tela_A1
CGTCCTCCCCTGCAACCTCAATCGCGAAGCCGTCCCCGGCCCGCCGGAGTGCCAGTGCCTCGGTCCGATGATGGACGACGGCGGCACCGGCCCCCCCCCCCCCCCCCCCCGGCGCCCCCGGCCCGGGCGGAGGCCAGCACCACACGGGCAGGACGCGGAAGCCGGACCAGGTGGGCGTGCTGCACTGCCTCAGGCTCGCGGCGCGCGACCCAGAGCCTCCCGGGGGTGTTCCGCAGTTCGCGGTCCCGGCGCAGCAGTTCGCGTGCCTGCTCCGGGTCGGCCGGATGTTCCCGGTGCACCCGCAGGTCGGCCGGCTCGCTGGTTACATGGATCACGGATCCGTCCTCCAATTCGACAGCGGCATGGCAGTCGGCGAGCACCAGGACCTCCACGCCGTTGGTGGTCAGTTGCGCCAGGGCCAGCGCGGCGCTCGGGAAACGGGTCCGCTCCCCTGCTGCCCGTTCTTCCGCCACTCTATCCACCCGGCGAAGGGCCTGGTCCAGGACGCTCCCGGCTTCTGAGCCCGTAGCCTCGGTGCGGCCAAGGGATCCGCTGCTTTCAGACAGCAGCAGGTCCAGGGTACGGGCGTACCAGGAGGGATTTGAGGCACCGGGAAGATCCAGTTCGGGCAGCAGCGAAGTGGCGCCGTCGATGACCCAGGCGCTGGCCCCGGTAAACCCGCAGGCGTCCTCGGTGACGTGCCCGTCGCCTTCGGTCTGGACGCGGACGGAGTGTCTCCAGGAGTTGGGCATAGCCCATTCTGGCACGCACTCGCGGCGCCGGCGGGCTAAAGCCAAGAGAGGTCATCGGTGAGGATCTCCATGAGGGTTTCCGAGCCCACCAGATAGAGTCCGGGGTGGTTCGGGGCCGCTGCCAGCAGATTCGAAGCCATGCACAGCGCCCAGCCCCGGGCCCGCAGCCAGAGATAAGGATCGGCGTCGTACCGGGGACCCAATGCACTGCGGAAGGCACGCCGTCCGGCGGGTTCGAACACCAGCCACGCCGAGGCGAGGTCAGCGGCGGGATCCCCTGCCGTAAGGTCCCCGAAATCGATGACGGCTTGGAGCGTTCCGTTCCCGGCGATGAGGTTGGCGGGGTGCAGGTCCCCATGCAGCCATACCGGGTCCGAGTTCCAGCCGGGTACCGCCACCGCCTCCGCCCAGAGTTCACCCACCCGGGCTGCGCGCGGCACCATGCCCGCATGCAGGCGTTCCTGGACAGCCGCATCGCGGGACGCCAGCGGACCGCCTACCGCCGGGTTGCGCGGGTAGTCCGGCGGCGCGGGAGTGTGGAAGGCGTTGAGGAATTCTGCCAGCGGAGCGGCCAGCCCCAAGTTCCGGCCCCTGGGCTGCAGGGAGACGTCGAGCCCGTCATACCAGGCACTGATGCTCCAGGGATAGGGATAGGGCTCCTGGGGTGCCCCGCAGTACACCGGAACAGAGGTGGCCGTGGGCAGCCCTGCCGTGAGCATGGGCAGCCACTGCTGTTCCTTGGCCATCAGGACGGCAGCTTCCTGCCGCCGGGGCAGCCGGACGGCAAACTCACGGCCAAGCCGGAAGACGTGGTTGACCCAGCCATCCCCCACTTCCACCAGCGGCTGATCTGCCAGCTGCGGCTGCTGGGCGTGCAGGAGGCCGCGGACCAGCTCGGCATCAACCCTGAGCTGGGACGCTGGCATGCCAGCACCCTACCCCGGCAGCACACGCTAGGGCACGGCGGTAAACGCCGAACGGCCCCGGATCCGGCGCATCAGGTCGATTGACCGTCAGCACCGGGCCGGGGCCGGTACGGGTGTGGTGCAGTGCTAGGCGGAGACGCCCAGGCGTTCCAGGATCAGTTCGCGCACGCGGCCGGCGTCCGCCTGTCCGCGGGTTGCCTTCATAACGCCGCCGACGATCGCGCCGACGGCCTGGATCTTGCCGCCGCGGATCTTGTCCGCAACGTCCGGTGCTGCAGCCAGGGCTGCATCGATGGCTTCGAGCAGGGCGCCGTCGTCGGAAACCACGGCCAGGCCGCGCTTCTCGATGACTTCCTCCGGAGTGCCTTCGCCGGCGAGGACGCCGTCCAGGACCTGGCGGGCCAGCTTGTCATTGATCTTGCCGGCCTGGACCAGGCGGTCCAGTTCCACGATCAGCTCGGGGGTGACGCCGGTGTCCACCGGATCCACTTCGGCTTCCTTGGCGCGGCGGGCCACTTCACCCATCCACCACTTGCGGGCCACCTGGGCGGAGGCGCCCGCGGCGATGGTCTCCTCGATGGCTTCCATGACACCGGCATTGACGACGTCGCGGAACTCGGCATCCGAGTATCCCCAGTCGGTCTTCAGCCGCTTGCGGCGCTCGGCCGGCGGCTCGGGCAGGCGGGAGCGCAGCTCCTCGATCCATTCTTCCGTGGTGACGACGGGCAGCAGGTCAGGCTCCGGGAAGTACCGGTAGTCGTCGGCGTCGGACTTCGGCCGGCCCGATGTCGTGGAGCGGGTGTCCTCGTGCCAGTGGCGGGTTTCCTGGACGATCTTCTCGCCGGAGTCCAGCACGGCGGCGTGCCGCTGGATTTCGAAGCGGACGGCACGCTCGACGGCGCGCAGCGAGTTCACGTTCTTGGTTTCGGACCGCGTGCCGAACTTTTCCTGGCCGTGCGGGCGCAGGGAGACGTTGGCGTCGCAGCGGACGTTGCCGCGCTCCATCTTGGCATCGGAGACGCCGAGGTTCTTCACGATTTCGCGGATCGCGGCCACGTAGGCCTTGGCGAGCTCCGGCGCACGGGAACCGGCGCCTTCGATCGGCTTGGTGACGATTTCCACCAGCGGAACGCCGGCCCGGTTGTAGTCCACCAGGGAGAAGTCGGCGCCCTGGATACGTCCGGCGGAGCCGCCCATGTGGGTGAGCTTTCCGGCGTCCTCTTCCATGTGCGCACGCTCGATTTCGACGCGGAACACGGTGCCGTCTTCCAGCTCGATGTCCAGCCAGCCGTCGTACGCGATGGGATCTTCGTACTGGGAGGTCTGGAAGTTCTTCGGGGTGTCCGGGTAGAAGTACTGCTTCCGGGCGAAGGTGCAGGATTCGGCGATCTTGCAGTTCAGCGCCAGGCCGATCAGGATCGAGTACTCCACGGCGGTCTTGTTCACCACCGGAAGGACACCGGGCATGCCCAGGTCCACGGGAGTGACGTTCGTGTTCGGCTCATCGCCGAAGATGTTCGGGGCGTCGGAGAACATCTTGGTCTTGGTGTTGAGCTCCACGTGGACCTCAAAGCCGAGCACCGGATCGTACTTCTCCATGGCCTCGTCGAAGGGAAGGGTCTCTTCCTGGGTGTGCACGGACATTACTTCACTCCTCCGAGTACGGGTGCCGAGGCCAGCAGCGGGCCGCCCCACTTCTGCTCCAGCAGGCCTTCAAGTGCCGCGCCGGCACGGTAGAGGCGCACATCTTCACGGGCCGGTGCCAGGAACTGGATGCCCACCGGCAGTCCGTCGGCCAGGCCGCCGGGAATGGAAATGCCGGGAACGCCGGCCATGTTGGCCGGAATCGTTGCGACGTCGTTGAGGTACATCGCCAGCGGATCGTCGAGCTTTTCGCCGAGTTTGAACGCGGTGTTCGGCGACGTCGGGGAGATCAGCACGTCAGCCTGGGCGAACGCAGCGTTGAAATCACGCTGGATCAGCGTGCGGACCTTCTGTGCCGAGCCGTAGTAGGCGTCGTAGTAGCCGGCGGACAGGGCATAGGTGCCCAGGATGATCCGTCGCTTGACCTCGTCGCCGAAACCGGCGGCGCGGGTCGCGCCCATCACGCGCTCAATGGTGAGCGGCGGGTCCGAGGGCAGGCGGCGCATGCCGTACCGGACGCCGTCGTACTTCGCCAGGTTCGACGATGCCTCCGACGGCATGATCAGGTAGTAGGCGCCCAGGGCGTACTTGAAGTTGGGGCAGGAAACCTCAACGATTTCCGCTCCGGCGTCCTTGAGCAGTTCCAGCGACTCGTCGAAGCGGGCCTGCACGCCGGGCTGATAGCCCTCGCCCTGCAGTTCCTTGATGACGCCGATGCGCATCCCGGCGACGCTGCCGTTGCGGGCGGCCTCCACCAGGTTGCCCACCGGGTCGGTCAGCGACGTGGAGTCCCGGGGGTCGTGGCCGCCGATGACTTCCTGCAGCAGGGCAGCATCAAGGACGGTCCGCGAGACCGGGCCGATCTGGTCCAGCGAGGAGGCCATGGCGATCGCACCGTAGCGCGAGACGCCGCCGTAGGTGGGCTTCACGCCCACGGAACCGGTGACGGACGCGGGCTGGCGGATCGAGCCGCCGGTATCCGTGCCGAGGGCCAGCGGCGCTTCAAAGGCAGCGACGGCAGCAGCGGAACCGCCGCCGGAGCCGCCCGGAATCCGGTCCAGGTCCCACGGGTTGCGGGTGGGGCCGTAGGCGGAGTGCTCAGTGGAGGAACCCATGGCGAACTCGTCCAGGTTGGTCTTGCCGAGCATCGGCATGCGTGCAGCGCGGATCCGGGAAATCACGGTCGCGTCGTACGGGCTCATCCAGCCCTCGAGCATCTTGGATCCGGCCGTGGTGGGCTGGCCCACCGTGACGATCAGGTCCTTGATGGCGATGGGCACGCCGGCCAGGGTGTGCAGTTCTTCACCGGCGGCACGGGCCTTGTCCACACCGGCGGCGACTTCAAGCGCCTCGTCGGTGTTGACGTGCAGGAAGGCGTTGATCTCGCCGTCCACGTCCGCGATCCGGTCCAGATGGGCCTGGGTGACCTCGACGGCGGAGACCTCGCGTGCGGCAAGCTTCTCTGCCAGGACGGCAGCGGGAGAGGTAATCAGTTCACTCATGGAAGTCTTTACTCCTCATCCAGGATGGCAGGGACCTTGAAGCGGCCTTCGGCGTTGTCCGGGGCGCCGGACAGGGCCTGCTCATTGGTCAGCGTCTGCCCCACAACATCCTCGCGGAACACGTTCGTCAGCGGGATCGGGTGGGAGGTGGCCGGGATGTCCTCGCCGGCAACTTCGCTTACGGATTTGATCGAATCCACGATGACGTCCAGCTCGCCGGCCATTTTGTCCAGCTCGTCATCGGTCATCTCAATGTGGGCCAGCCGCGCCAGATGCGCCACGGCCTCACGATTGATCTCAGACATGAGTCTCCCATGCGTCTTATGCAGTATTTTCGGCCTTACGCCGGTATCCGTACCAGTCTACGGCGTTTGTGCCTCCGGTTCGGGTGGGCCGGGGGCGCGGCGGCAGTGCTGCACCGGATCAGCCGGAAAGCAGCCTGCGCCGCCGGTCCCCTTGGGAGCTGCGGACCGTTACAGTTCCAGCCGGAAGACCCAGAGGATGTAGTCCTCGCCGGGAACGGTCCAGTCGCGTTCCGGCACCCGCTTGAAACCCAGGGACAGGTACATGCTGTGCGCGCCGAGCATGCTGGTCATGCTGGTGAGGGAAACAGCGTGGATTCCCTCCAGGCTGCGGGCGTGCTCCACGATTGCCTCGACCAGGGCACGGCCCACTCCCGCGCGCTGCACGGCAGGGTCGACGGCCAGCATGCGGAACTCCAGCTCACCTTCGATTGCGATGTCGGTGTACGGCTGGCCGGCGAAGGTGACCGCTGCGGAACCCGCAACGACCCCGTCTTTCTCGGCAACCCAGAGTTCGGCGTGCTCGTCACGGTGTTCTACGTTTTCAAGTTCCTGGACGTAGGGATTGTCAGCCTCAATGAACCCGGCCTTGAGGTACGCGTCGCGGGTGATCCGGCGGATGTCTTCATAATCAGCCGGTGTTGCCCGCCGGACGGTGATGCTCATTGGTGTTACGAATCCTTACGTGGGGGTTGATTTCCACGGTAGATTCTATCGGCCGCAGCGGCTCATTCCTGCCGCTGGTGACGCTCGGCACAGGCGGCTGGGTTTGGGCGTCAGCGCCGCCGGGCAGCGGCGGCACAGGCCACGCAGAACCGGGCTTCGGGCCGGATTTCCAGCCGGGCTTCGGGGATCGGCTCGCCGCAGCGTTCGCAGATTCCGTAGGCGCCGTCGTCGAGCCTTACCCTCGCTTCCAGCAATTCGGCCAGGGACGCCTCGAGTGCGGCGAGCATGGACACTTCGTTGGCCCGCTCCACGGAAACCGTGGTGCCTTCGGGGTCGTGTTCGTCATCCGCCGGGGTGTCCTTGGCTGCTGCAGTGACTTCCCGGATATCAGCCAGGACTGTGTCAATCTTCGCCCGGGCATCGTTGATGTGCTCATCAATGATGCCGGCAAAACGGGAACTGTCCAGGCTGCGGGGCGTTTGCGGCTTGGGTTCCTGGACACGCGTGGTGACTGCTGGTGCCAACTTGCGCGATGCCGCTGTGACTTTACGTGGCATGGTGCGTCCTCCCGGGTCCATGGATCTCGCTGAGTCCCTCAATTATCCGCGTGCGGGTGTGGAAAACCCGTACCCGGAGCGTGTGCTTTCCTCAAGGCGTAATACTGCCCCCGGAACCTGTGGCAGGTGGTCCCGCGTGTGGTTTCTGGGGTGAAAGCTCAAGATTGCCTCAAGACAGGCGCAAGCAATCCACAATTCTGCTGTTCTGCAAAATCAGGTACTCCGGAACGCTCCGATTCCTGCTGCGGAGGGACTAGTCTCGCCTCACCGTTCCTGATTGGTCTCGGAACGCAGGTCTGACACTGGGGGTAGACATGAAGCAGGAAATCCGGCTTGCACCGGGCATGATCGTCAGCTGCCAAAAGGGCATCAGCTCCGTGAAGCTCCGGGTCATGGGCGCCAGCCGCTGCGACGGCTGCAGCAAGATGGGAGTCATTGTCCAGGTCATGGAGGACGCCGTGGTGGATAACTTCCACTACTGGAAGGGCCACGTGATCGTGATGGACCGCGACAAGATTTCGGTGGACTCCAAAACCGCCGTGCCGTCCTGGACCGGCGCGTACTAATCCAGCCCGGTGTGGGCCACCAGGCTCGATCCCCGGGGGCCCACACCCGGACCCGGGCCTGCAGCTGACAGTGCTTCCAGCCCGGTAACTGCGTCGCACCACGCCTCAAGGAGCGTGCGGTCATGGCTGAGCGCCAGGACACCCATGCCGCGGGCAGCGACCTCACTGCTGATAACCCGTACGATCAGCGCGGTGGTGGCGGCATCCAGCATCGCGGTTGCCTCATCGCAGATCAGGTAATCGGGTTCAGCAGCGAGCATCCTTGCAAGACAGGCGCGCTGGAGCTGGCCGTCGGACACTTCGCGCGGGTACCTTCCGAGCAGGTCCGCCGTCAGCTGCACCTGCCCGGCAAGTTCCCGCACACGGACGTCTGCTTCCTTCCGGCGTGATCCCCGCAGGCCCTCTGCGATGACACGGTCCAGGGTCAGACGGGGGCTGCAGGAAGCCCGCGGTGACTGGAACAGCATGGCAATGCCGCCCCAGGGGCCTCCTTTCGCCCTGCGCACCGGCTGGCCGTTGCGCGTCACTGTTCCAGCCTCGGCCGGGAGAAGGCCCGCCAGGATGCGTGCCAGCGTCGTCTTGCCGCTGCCCGAAGGCCCCGTGAGGCCGATCTGCGCTCCGGCCGGGACGCTGATGGTGACATTGCGCAGGACAGGCGTGGTGCCGTAAGAGAAACCCGCGTTCTGGGCACGGAGTTCAGCTGGCATAGTTTCCCTCCGGCTGCTCGGCGGCGATAAGCCGGTCGGCATAGCGGTAGTCCGCGGAAAGGTCCGTCAGCTCCGGGGAGGTGCCGGGCATGGCCTGAAGACCGTTGGCGGGCAAGGCCGCGAGCAGGTCCCGGGTGTAGGGATGGGCCGGCAGTCCCAGGACCTCGACGGCAGGCCCGGTCTCCACCATCCGCCCGGCATACATGACGGATACCTCGTCCGCCGTGCCGGCGTCGGCAAGCAGTTGCAGATCGTGCGTGATGAGGACGACGGCGGCCCCTGCATCGGCAACGCTTCGCAGCATCCCCAAGGTCAGCCGCGCCAGGTCAGGGTCAAGTCCGGACACCGGTTCATCAGCCAGCAGGACCTCGGGCCCGCCGGCCAGGGCGAAGGCGATCGCCGCCCGCTGCAGCATTCCGCCGCTGAGCTCATGCGGAAACGCGTCCAGTGCCCCGGTGTCCAGAGCCACCCGTGCCAGCAGTTCCTGCGGGCTGGCCGGTCCCTCAAGCTCACGGACCGTTTCCCGCAGCTGGGACCCCACGGTCCGCACCGCCGTCAGGTAGGTTGCCGGGGACTGGGGAACATAGCCGATGACCCGCCCGCGCAGCGCGGCCGCCCGGGCGGCTCCGTCCCGGCCCGCGGTCAGGGGGGTCCGGGTGCCGGAGGCGTCCACGTAGTCCAACCGGCCGCCGGCCACAGTACCGGCAGGGAGCATACCGAGGATGGCGGAGGCGAAGGTAGTCTTCCCGCAGCCGGATTCGCCAACAAGGGCATGCAGCCGGCCACGGTGCGCGCTGAAGGTCACGTCGGTGGCCGCGTGGACCCAGGCTGTGCCCCGACGTCCGCGGCTGGGAATGCGTACAGTGTGCCCCTCAGCGCGGATGGCGATGCTGTTCATTGTCTTCCTTCCGTCCGGGAGAGGATTCCGTTCCCGCAGGCGGCCACGGCCAGGGTGGTCAGCAGCAGGAGCAGTGCCGGGAACACCAGCGCCCACCAGCCGCCGAGCATTACCTCCGACTGTGCTTCCTTCAAGAGCGTTCCCAGGGATGCCTGGTCCGGAGACAGGCCCAGGCCCAGGAAAGAGAGCGTGGACTCGTGCCAGATGGCGTGCGGCAGGAGCATCACCGTTGCCACCACTCCCTGTGCCAGCGTTCCCGGAAGGAAATGCCGCCGCAGTACCTCTCCCCGCGTCGAGCCCAGGAGGTAGGCAGCCTCCACGTATTCGCGGCTGCGCAGGGACAGGACCTCGGCGCGGACAATCCTCGCGACCTGCGTCCAGTGCGTGAGCGCAATCGAGGCGATAATGGCTGTCACCGATCCCCGGAACATCGCAACAATCACCACCCCCAGCAGCAGATGGGGCACAGCGTTGATGCCGTCGATGGCCCGCATGACGAGTCGGTCCGTGCGGCCGCCGAGCGTCGCCGAGGCAGCCCCTATCAGCATCCCGAGCCCCATCGAGGCAAGCGCGCAGACAACTGCGATAAGCAGTGAGACACGCAGCCCGGAGGCAAGCCTGATGAACAGGTCACGGCCCGCGTGGTCGGTTCCGAAGAGGTGTGCAGCCGACGGCGGAAGCCGGGCGGAGCTGAAATCGGTCAGCTTTGCGTCCGTGCCGGCAAGCATCGGAACGAAGACAGCGTAGGCCGCGATCAGCACCAGACCGGCAACACCGAGCACCGTGCCGGCTGCGCGGAATCCCCGCTTCCGGACGGCGGGACCGGTGAGACGGAGACCTGCTGCTCCGGCGGCTTCCACAGTGCTAGACATCGGCGGTCACCCTCGGATCAATCCAGACATACAACAGGTCTGCGATCAGTGAACCGGCGAGCACGGTCACCGTTGTCAGCACCGTCAAGGCCGCCAGCAGCGCAAAGTCCAGGGCCTGCGCTGAGGAAACCACAGCTGCAGCCAGTCCCGGCCAGGAAAAGACCGTCTCCACCAGCACGGCCCCCACGATGACCTCCGGAAGGCGGGAGCCAAGGACGGCTATGAAAGGAACCAGGGCAGAGGGCATCACATGCTTGCGGACGACGGTCTTTTCGCTCAGTCCGCGCAGCCGCGCGCCACGCACGGCGTCGGAAGCGAGCGCCTCGTTGGTGGAAGCCCGCAGGGAAAGCACCAGCCACGGAAGCTGTGAAAGTGACGTAGCCGCAACGGGGAGGATCATGTGGCGCAGCACCTGCCCGGCAGTAGGCTCCGTGCCCGGATCGCTCAGTCCTCCCCCGGGAAGGAGCCCCAGGCCCAGGGCGAAAACCGCGAGCAGTCCCAGCGAGATCACAAACGGCGGCAGTCCTTGCAGCAATGTTGCCGCAGCCGCAGCAGCCCGGTCCAGGACGCCTCCGGGGCGGCGGGCGCACCGGGAAGCGATCAGCAGCGAACCGAGGGCTGCCAGGACCAGCCCGGTTCCCGCCACCAGCAGCGTCCAGAGCAGCCGTTCGGAGATCACGGACGCGACCGGCTGGCGGAACACCCGGGAATAGCCCAGGTCACCGGACAGTGCTGAGGTTCCCCAGTGCCACCACGCCTGGATCCAGGAGGTGCCCAGCCCCAGGGATTCCGAGAGCACCTCGCGCTGGGCCGCGGAAGTTTGCGCGAAGCGGTCCCCCAGGTACGCGGCGAGCGGATCGAACGGAGAGACGCTGGCGAGCAGGAAGACGAGAAGGGAAACGCCTACCGCTACAGGCACGCCCAGGCCCAGACGCCGCAGGACGATCACGCGCACCTCATGCAGGCGCCTGCGCCGTCGTATCGGCCGGGACACTGCCTCGAAGCCGTGCACCGGTGCTAGTCCCGGGTCCAGTCGCGAAGGCTCCACCAGAAGCCCCAGCCGACGTCGTGGGCGTGCGGTTCCAGTACGGTCTGGACATTCTTCCAGCCCTGGTCCTCCTGGACATAGTTGTGGTCGACAAAAGCGAGCATGACGTAGCCGGGGTCCTGGATGTACAGGTCCTGGACGGCCAGATAGTGCTCCGTGCGTTCGCCGGCGTCCAGGCTGCTGCGGGCGGCCTGGAGGTGGGCGTCCATTTCCGCGCTGCCGGTGCCGCCGGGGTTTGCAAAGGGCGATCCTCCCGGCAGGGGGGTGTGGAGGGTTTCGAAGAGCTGCGTGTCCAGATCATAGGGTTTGTCTCCACCGCCCAGCAGGATGCCCACTTCCCGGCGGCGGTCCTCAATGACATTCCAGTCCGTGCCCAGGAGGGTGACGTCCACGCTAAGTTCGGACATGTCAGAGGCAAACGCGAGCGCCAGGTCCCGGCGGAGCGTATCCGTGGCGTTGTAGGCAACCTCGAACCCGGCGCGCTGTCCGTCCTTGGTCCGGATGCCGTCTTCGCCGGGCAGCCAGCCGGCCTCGTCCAGCAGCTGCCCGGCTGCCTCGGGATCGTAATCGAACACAGCATCCGGGTCGAAGGCTTCCCCGTAAATGTCAGCCACCGGAGTATGGGCGGGTTTGCCGCGCCCGCCCAGGACATGGTCCACCATGCCCTGGCGGTCAGCAGCCATGTTCATGGCCATAACTGCGGCCGGGTCAGTGGCAAAGGCACTGTCCGCAGGCAGCGACAGCCCACGCCAGTCGGCCGTCTTGACGGCCTCGTAAATGTATCCGGATTTGCCCTCATACTGGGCGGCCAGGAGCGGCGGCAGGACGGTACCGTCGATTTCCCCGGACTGGAGCCGCTGGGCCCGCGAGTTGTCATCCGGCACGTGGACGATGGTGACATTTTCCACGTCGGGAGCACCGTTCCAGTGATCCTCGTTGGCCGTAAGGACCGCTTCGCCCGGGCGGAGCGAGGTCACCTTGTAGGGGCCGGTCCCCACGGGGTCTGTGTTCAGGGCGGACTCTGCCGCCAGACCCGGAGTCAGCCGTTCGGACGGAGCGATGCCCAGCAGCAGCCGGCTGGGAAATCCGGCGTAGGGGTACTTCAGGGTGAAGGTGACCGTGCCGTCCGGGCCGGCTTCGACGTCCTGCAGCATGTCGTAGGACGCGGCCAGTTCGGAGGCTGAGGCGGGATCGATCACGGCTCTGTACGTGGCTGCGACATCACCGGCGTCCAGCTCCGTACCGTCGGTGAACGTCACTCCGGAGCGGACCTGGACAGTCCATTCGGTTCCTTCGGGATTGCTCTCCGGCATGTCCGTTGCCAGCCAGGGAACCAGCCCCGGCAGGGATGAAGACCCCTCGTGGGGGGCAAGCCGCAGCAGCCCGTCGTAGATCTGTGACTGGCCGCTGTCCCCGTGACCGCCTATGGGGTTGAACTGTCCGGGTTCGTTTGCGTCCGCCAGGATGAGTCCGGTTGTCTCCCCCGGAGTTCCGCTGCAGCCCGCCACCGCCGAGAAGATGAACACGGCCCCAACCGCCAAAACCCTGTTCCGGTGCTTTCCTGCTGGCATCGGGGAACTCCTCAACGTATGCATACGTGTGCAGCTATTGGTGGATCAATTCTCGACCCCTGTCCTCAGCCCAGCTAGGGTTCAGGCATGGAAGGGACGCTTCACACCGGAATCCGTCCGCGGCCGCAACGTGGAAGGGGTGGGCTCATGGGATCCTCGTCCGGCAGCGCCTTCGGAGACCCCGCGGCGCACGCACTCGGCGCGGTGGACGTTGCCGCGTGGTGCACCCGGTTTGAGCTGATCTCCAATCCTACCCGGCTGCGGCTTCTGCTTTGCCTTCATTTCAGCCCCGGTATTACGGTGACCCGGCTGGCAGCCGCCTCAGGAGTCAGCCAGACTGTGGTCAGCCAGTCACTGCGCAGGCTGCGGGACCGCGAATGGGTGGAGGCCACGAGGGTTGGCCGGGAGCACCGCTACCGGATCGTGGACGAGTCCCTGCACAGGCTGCTCCACGTCATTGGAGCTCCGCACTCTGAGATGAGCGCACAGCATACCAACGCACTCGGGCACGCCTGATCCCTCCTAGGAGGACGGCATCAGCCAGGCCGTGGTCACCGCGGCCAGCCGCTCGGCGTCGTCCATTCTGCGGTGGGGCGAGCCGGGACGGCCGACCGTCAGGCCCGCTTCCTCGGCGATAAGCGCGCCGGCGGCGAAGTCGTGCTCGTTCAGGCCGCGCTCCACATAGGCATCCAGCGTGCCGTCGGCCACCATGCACAGGTCCAGCGCGGCCGAGCCCAGCCGCCGCAGGTCGGCATAGCCCTCCATCAGCTCCGCGAGTCCGGCATATTGTTCGGTGCGGACCTCCGGTTCGTAGGAGAATCCCGTGCCCAGCAGCTTGCCCGTGCGCTCAGGGTCCGGCCCGGAAAGCCGGCGCAGGCTGCCGTGTTCGGCCAGCCACGCGCCGTGGCCCCGCGCGGCCCAGTAGACGCGCACCAGCGCCGGAGCGTGGACCGCCCCGGCAAGCCAGTCACCGTCGGCGTTCACCGCGGCCACGGACGTGGCGTAGAAGGGAATGTTGCGGATGAAGTTGGTGGTCCCGTCCAGCGGGTCCACCGACCAGCGGATACCGGAGGGATCCTCGGGAACGCTGGCTTCGAGCTCTTCCCCGGTGACCGCGTCAAAGGGACGCATCCGGTTGATCACGTCCCGGACGGCGTACTCTGCCTCGGTGTCATAGGCGGTAACCCAGTCTCCGGGGGCTCCCTTGTTCTCGACGTGCAGCCCCGCCTCCGACCGTTTGGCCAGCACAGCAGCTCCGGCTGCAGCTGCCTGCCGGGCGACGTCGAGCAGTTCCAGCGGATCAGGGGCGGGCGCTTCGGTCATGGCGTGGTTTCCTCAGCTTCTGGCTTGTCCAGCGGTCCGTTTTCCAGCAATTGGCGGAACCCGTCCTCGTCGAGCACGGGAACCCCCAGCGACTCAGCCTTGTCCAGCTTCGTCCCGGCGTTCTCCCCCGCCACCAGGTAGTCGGTCTTCTTCGAGACGGAGCCGGAGGCCTTGCCGCCGCGGGTGATGATCGCTTCCTTGGCCTCGTCCCGGCTGAAGTTCGGCAGGGTTCCGGTGACCACGATCGTGAGGCCCTCCAGGGTGCGGGGCTGGGATTCGTCCCGTTCATCGGCCATGCGGACGCCGGCACGGGCCCAGGAATCGACGATTTCAACGTGCCAGTCTTCGGCGAACCATTCCTCCAGCGCCGCGGCGATAGTCGGGCCCACGCCGTCCACGTGCGCGAGCTGCTCTTCGGTGGCTGCCCGGATGTTCTCCATGGAGCCGAACGCAGTGGCCAGGGCGCGTGCCGCCGTCGGGCCCACGTGCCGGATGGACAGTGCCACCAGGACGCGCCAGAGCGGCTGGGACTTGGCCTTCTCCAGCTCCTCGAAAAGCTTCCGCGTGTTGGCGGAGGGTTCGGAGGGCTTCTTGGCGGAGCCCTTGGTGTAGAAGTACGGAACCAGTTCAGTACCGACCACTACACCCTTGGAGCGTTTGGGCCGTTCGATCCGGACGTCGGCCAGGTCTTCGACCTTGAGATCGAACAGACCGGCTTCGCTGGTCAGCGGCGGGTTTTCGGGTTCGGCGGGCGAGGTCAGCGCGATGGCCGCTTCCCAGCCCAGGGCTTCAATATCGAACGCGCCGCGGCCGGCCAGGTGGAACACGCGCTCGCGCAGCTGGGACGGGCAGGAACGGGCGTTGGGGCAGCGGATGTCCACGTCGCCCTCCTTGGCCGGCTTCAGTTCCGTGCCGCAGGAGGGGCAGTGGGTGGGCATCACGAAGTCGCGTTCGGAACCGTCGCGGAGTGCGGCGACGGGTCCCACAATTTCGGGGATGACGTCACCGGCCTTGCGCAGGACCACGGTGTCGCCAATTTTCACGCCCTTGGCCTTCACCACGTCCTGGTTGTGCAGCGTGGCCATCTCCACGGTGGACCCGGCTACCTTGACCGGCTCCATGATGCCGTAAGGGGTGACCCGGCCGGTGCGGCCCACGTTGACCCGGATGTCCAGCAGCTTGGTGTTCACTTCCTCCGGCGGGTACTTGTACGCCACGGACCAGCGCGGCACCCGGGAGGTGTGGCCGAGGGCGCGCTGCAGCGCGAAGTCGTCCACCTTGACCACAATGCCGTCGATCTCGTGGGCCAGGTCGTGCCGGTGTTCGCCGTTGACGGCAATGAACTCCAGGACCTCGTCATAAGTGTCCAGCACCTTGTAATACGGGGAGGTGGGCAGGCCCCAGGCCTTGAGCAGCTCGTAGGTTTCCGACTGGCTGGCGGCCCCCAGACCCTCCCGGGCCCCGATGCCGTGCACGTACATGCTCAGCGGGCGTTCCGCGGTGACCTTCGGGTCTTTCTGCCGCAGCGACCCGGCGGCAGCGTTGCGCGGATTCGCGAACGGCGCTTTCCCGGCGTCGACCATTTTTTCGTTGAGACGGGTGAACTCCTTGGAAGGGATGAACACCTCGCCGCGGATTTCCACCTCTGCGGGAAGGTTCTCGCCCTCAAGGCGGCGCGGAATGGAGGCAATCGTGAGCACGTTGTGGGTGATGTCCTCACCGGTGGTGCCGTCGCCGCGGGTTGCCGCACGGACCAGTTCCCCGTTGCGGTAGAGCAGGTTCACCGCCAGGCCGTCGATCTTCAGTTCAGTCAACCACCGGACCTTCGAGTCCGGTGCGATGGACGCGATGGAGGCTTCGGCGCGCTTGACCCAGGCATCGAGTTCGTCCAGTGAGAACACGTCTTCCAAGCTGTACATGCGGGACAGGTGTTCCACCGGGGCAAACGCCGCGGACACCTCTCCCCCGACCTCCTGGGTAGGGGAATCGTTGGTCACCAGTTCGGGATGGAGAGCCTCGAGCTTCTCGAGCCGACGGTACAGCTCATCGAACTCGGCATCGGAAACCAGCGGGGCGTCCTCGTTGTAGTACGCGAAACGGTACTTCCGCACCTGGTCGGAAAGAGTCTCATACTCTTCCCGCAGGCTGTCGCTGGGCGGCGTGTCCGTGCTGACGGCATCGACGGCTTCTTCTGGGGAGGTCTTAGCTGTGCTCACCTACCCAATCTTGCCGTATGTACGACGGCGGCGGGAGCTGTGCGGAACCTGCCGGCTGCCGCGCGTCCCGGGTCCGGGAAAAAATTCCCGCTGGCTGTCGATATCCGTGCGGGCCGTTCGACGGCATAGTAGGAGGCGCACAAAGCGCTCCCCCAACGAGCAGGAGAATGCCATGAAATACATGATGATTATGCGTTCCACTGATGCCGGCGTCGAAGCTTACAAAGATGTGCCGTTTGAAGAGGCCATCAACCGGATGGGCGCTTACAACGAATCGATGATTAATGCCGGGGTCCTGCTGGCGGGGGAAGGGCTGGCCGAGGTCACGGAGGACAACAACTTCGTGGTCGACTTCTCCCAGGAGCCACCGTTGGTCACCGACGGCCCGTACGGCGAGACCCACGAACTCTTCAACGGCTTCTGGATCATCCAGGCTTCCTCGAAGGAAGAAGCAGCGGAGTGGGCGGGCCGGTGCCCGCTTGGCCCCGGATCGAAGCTGGAAGTCCGGCGGGTGACAGATGCCTCCGACTTCGAAGATTTCTCCAACAACGAGTACATCCAGAAGGAAGAAGGCTGGCGCGAGCAGGAAGAGAAGCTGCGCGCGGAGAACCCCTAAGGTCATGGCATCCATGGACTGGGCTGGTGAGGACACCGCCGCGGCGGTCCGCCACCGGATAGACGCCATGTGGCGGATTGACGGTGCCGGGATTGTCGCGGCGCTGGCCCGTGCCACCGGGGATGTCGGGCTGGCGGAGGATGTTGCCCAAGAAGCGGTGGCTGAGGCCCTGGCCCAGTGGCCGGCCGAGGGAGTGCCGCGGAATCCGGCGGCCTGGCTCACCGCCGTCGCCAAGCGCAAGGCCATTGATGCATGGCGGCGGGCGGAACGCCTTCAGGACCGTTACGCGGATCTGGGCAGGAGCCTGGAGGACGTTGCCGATCCGGAGTGGGATCCCCTGCCGGACGACGTCCTGAAACTGGTTTTTGTGGCCTGTCATCCAGTGCTGTCCCGTGAAGCGCAGGTGGCGTTGACCCTACGGATTGTGGGCGGACTCTCCACCGGGGAGATCGCGCGGCTGTTCCTGCTTCCGGTGGCCGCGGTGCAGCAGCGGATCGTCCGGGCAAAGAAGACGCTGGCCGCGGCCAAGGTGCCGTTCGAGGTTCCGGAATCGAATGAATGGCGCAACCGGCTCGGCGGGGTGCTCGCCGTGATCTACCTTCTGTTCACGGAGGGGTACGCTGCGTCCGGCGGGACGTCGTGGATGCGCCAGGACCTGGCCTCAGAGGCACTGCGGCTGGGCCGGCTGCTGTCCCGGCTTGTTCCGCGGGAGCCGGAGGCGCTCGCTTTGGTGGCCCTGATGGAGTTCCAGGCATCGAGGTTCCGCACCCGGACCCGTGCGGACGGCTCCCCCGTTCTGCTTGCCGACCAAGACCGCACGCTGTGGGACCGAGCACAGATTGAGCGCGGACGGGCTGCCCTGGCCCAAGCTGATGCTCTGGGGCGGGGCCGGGGTAACTATGCCCTGCAGGCCGCGATCGCGCAGTGCCACACGGTTGCGCCGAGTGTCGAGGGTACGAACTGGCAGCGGATCGTGCTGCTGTATGAGGCTTTGGGCAGGCTGGCACCGTCTCCTGTGGTGGAACTGAACCGCGCCGTTGCGGTTTCCATGGCGACCGGTCCGGCAACGGCTCTGGAGATGGTGGACCGGCTTGCTGCCTCGGGTGCGCTCCGCGGCTCGCATCTGCTGCCCAGCGTGCGGGGTGAACTGCTCTCCCGGCTCGGCCGGATGAAAGAGGCACGGACCGAATTCAGTGTTGCCGCCTCTCTGGCGCACAATGACCGGGAGCGGGAGGTCCTGGAGCGTCGCGCTGCAGGGCAGTGAATGCACTGCGGATTAGTTGGCGTCCTTCCGCCAACGCACCTTGGATTTGATGTTGTGGATCATGCTGGCAGGCAGCCAACCAAAAACGGCGCTTCTTTGAACCGGTTCGTTATGGAACGTGTGAAAACCGTGGTCTTCAACAAGGTCCATTCTCTGCTCCGCCGAGAAGTCATTACCGACGACTACCGCCAAATTTCCTTCCGTGTCCTCGGCGTGAATCTCCATAACCCGCCAGGGCCTTAGCTCTCCCGTAGCCGTGACGGCATGGATATCTGTTACGTCCTCCGGTGGTACACCCAGCGTGTACGCAACGGCCGGTCCTGGGAATCTTTCCCCGTAGTCATGCCGTTTCCATTCCGGACCGGGCGATTCACCACCCTCCTGGACCAAATAGATGAGCCCGCGCATGGGGTCCGTGGAGCGAAGCTCATACTCATGCCCATTCCAGGTGCCGTATTTTCCAGAGAGCTTAGTCCCGTCAGCCATCCACATGGTTAGAGGCTAATTCACTTTCAGCAGGTCATGCTCGGTCAGAACGACGTCGCTGAGGTCTTCCCAGCGGAACGCTCCGTGATACTCGCCCCGTCCGGCAATAGTGATCTCCGGGATTTCTCCTCGCCGAATCTGTTCCTCCTTCGGGGCCCCATCGACAAAGGAGTACACCGTCTCTCCGATGTAGTCATGGATGCCCAACCCGAGCCCTCGCCAAGTGGCCAGCACGGAGACGCGCACCAGGCGGTCCAGGTCGCCTTCTGCGACTTCCCGGGACCAGGACAAGGGCCTGCCGCTGTCATCCGAACCATCTGACGGATGCCATTGGTCCCCCGGGGATTCTTCGGCAGGCGTGTAAAGAAGCAGCCGTCCGTGGCCCAATGGATTGGCCATAAACCACTCACCCTTCAGCACACCGTACATCCCGGGGACCCGCATCCCGTTGGGCAGGTACTCCTGCGCCCGCGGGTAATCAGGCTCGGCCATCCTTCCCTCGTCTCCCGTATTGGGAAGAGGCGGGACCAGTCGCAATCTAGTCACCGGGTCACCCCCGGAACGCCAGCGACGGCAACCGGTTCTGGACCACCTGAACATCCTGCACCTGCGACTCCGGCACCACCGTCCAGTACACCCCGGCATCAGCCTTGTTCAGCCCCAAACCCTCAGCCCGGTCAGCGTTATGCCCGGTATAGAACAACCGGTAGACCTGCCCGTCCTCACCCTGGGCAACGTCGGTGACGCGGAAGGGCTCCCCCTGCCACGAACACGTCGCCAGCAGCTCGTAAAAGTCCTGGATCTCCCCCAGTCCCACCGTCCGGCGCCAGACCCCCTTCGGGGTCCGCTCAAAACCTTCCACCCCGGGATCCGACGTAGCCGCCACTTCAACGGAGCGGCCCTCGTCCACCAAATCAGCACGGAACACCTGCCCCTGCCAGACCGCCGACCAGCCCATAATGTGCGATGGAGTATGCGCACCAGGCCGGGAAATCCCTGAAGCATCGGAAACACCCCAGCCGGTCGCCACCTCAAAATAGACGGCAATCAGTTCCTCGGGCTGCCCGGCCCGGATACGCCACAACTCAGCACCCGGCGGAATGGCACACTCATCCAGGAAATACACCGGCACCACACCACCGGACCACGCCGCGAAACCAGTCCCCGTAAACGGCGGACGGTCCACGAACTCCGGGCCCGCAGCATCGTGCACGTGGATGGACAGCGGCACCTGGAACCGCAGCACGTCAACGTATCCGGCAGCCCGGTCCCACGGCGATCCCGGGAAATCCAGGCCATGAACCTCGAACAAGTCCTCCGGGGTCCGCGCGTTCACGGCATCCCCGGCATTCACCACAAACCCCGACACTGTATCCCGGTTCCCACCCACCAGGTACTCAACCTGCGCCGGACTCAATGCCTTCTGAAAAAAATTCATTACTACCCTTCGGTAGATCAATCAGTCACTGCCAAATGGAATAGTTTCTACGTTGATATCCCGAATACGGTCAGCAGGAAGCCAGCCGGCAACGAATACATGTTCCAACGGTTCGTTCTCGCTAAACGGCTTGAAGTTGTGGTTGTTGATAAGTTGGCGCTTGTACTGCGCAGCCATCGGGTCGATGCTTTCCACGGCCAGCTTCCCTTCATGGTCTTCCGCGATGACCATGAAGTTACGTCCCGGGCCCATGTTGCCGGTGACCTCAATGCTGTGGCGGTTGGTAACTTCGTCTGCCGGGACATCCAGGCTGTGGGTAAGGGGAGTTTTTGCAAATCGGTTCGGAAAGGTTGCGGTGTGCCATTCCGGGCCTGGCGAATCGCCGCCGTTCTGCACCAGGGTCAAATACCCTTCATATGGCTTCAGGGACCAAAGCTCAAATTCTCGCCCCTTCCATGTCCCGTAATTTCCGGTGAGTTTTGTCCCGTCTTTTCTCCACATAATTACAGGCTCATCCATCCAGTTTTTTGATTAAAGACTCCCACTAATACTTCGTTTCCGTCCCTGTCGATCCGCCACATTTCGGCACCTGATTCCATTATCACACCCCTGTCGACCTTGAGTTCCGGCACCACAGGCAAAGCGTCAACCCTGCTGCTCGTAAGGCCATGACCGGTGTTCGGCCATTCCGCGCGGTCAGCAAGTGTTCCTGCTCCCGATTCGGTATTCGCGTGTTCCCGGTAGGTTGCAATGTCCTGTTCCGTGAGCCGGATGTCTTCGGGCGTGAGCTTTCCGTCGGCCTCTCTGATCTGCTCTGCAACCCGGTCACGGCGCAGTTCCTCGACGCGGAGATGGTTGGAATAGTCCGGGATGTGGATAGGCGCCGCCTTTTGGGCGTGGAATCGGACCGCATAGACTGCTTCCGTTTCCCCCACCCGGTATGGCATTCCGGCATTGTTGGGAAGGACGTAGTCCAACCGCAGACCCAGGATAATCTCGTCTACTGTTCGCAATAAGGACGTGTCGGACGCCTGCGAGATGAACCCGCCCATGCTGCCTGCATAGAGGTCCTCATTGGCCAGGACAAGGCGGGCATCGTCAGCCCCCATGATCTTCTGGAACGGCTGGCTGATGTCCCCACTGCCGAGCAAATGCCGGACGTCGTGGACCATGATCGCCTGCGCATCGGTCAGGTCGTAGTAGTAGCGGGTCGGGATGCCCCGCAGCGCGTTCTCCAGCGGGCCGGCACCGGGGCGAACCGGTCCGCGGGACTCGCCGTCGAAAGCCTTCTCCAACAGGTCAGCAACCTGCGTCTCCACCACATTCGGCGGTAGCTTACCGCCCGGGCCGCGCAACCCGTCCAGGGCCTGAAACTCAGACGGCGAGAGATGGGTCGCAAGGAAACCGTCAGTGTTCTTCCACGTCGCAGGATCCAGGGAACGCTTCAGCTGCGCAATCTGGTCGTTCCGGGTCGAGACAGTATGAGTGCGGTCCCCGAACTCAACCTTCTCTACCCGGCCATCAGCGTCGTAGTGCACCACAGGCTTGGGCGCAGGCGCATCCGGTGCATCCGGTGCATGCGGCGCATCAGCTGACGTGGGCGAATCAGCGGCACCGTTCCGCGGTCCGGCGGCAGCATCATCAACCGCTGCAGCACCAGGGCGCACATCGTCGGGATCGCCCTTTCCACCCGGGCGGGCGTCGTCGACGTCCACGTGGGCCGCTGGAGCAGACGTTTCCGTGGTCTTGCCCGACGGCGTGCGGTCCTCCGGCACGGCATGCCCGGGCTTACCCGACGGCGGTTCAGCACCAGAACCATTGCCGCGCACCGGGGCATCCGGTGCAGATGACCGGCCGTTACCAGAGGCCTCAGGAACGTTCGTGCGCACCGGAGCATCCGGCGTCATCGCTGAATGCGGGACGCTGGACCCGGCACCCGAACCGCCACCGGTGGTGGTACCAGCCGCAATCTAGTCAATGGAAGTATTCTTTTCGTTCGAGTATGAGGTAATTTCTACGTCCATATTCGTAATGCGATCCGCGAGAAGCCATCCACCGATGAAGACATGTTCCAGCGGCTCATTTCTGCTAAAAGGCTCGAACTGATAATTGTCTATGAGCTGGCGCTTGTAATTCGCCGGCATAGGATCGATGCTTTGGACCGCTAGGTTTCCCCTGTTATCCGTCCCGACAATGAGAACATTCCTGTCTGGCCCCAATGTTCCGGTGACCGTCACTTTGTGAAGATTACTCACTTCGTCCTGCGGAACCCTCCGAATATGGGATACATCAGGACGTCCGAACTTCTTTCGCCGGGAAAGCGTTCGCCACCCCGAGTCCGGGGCATCACCACCTTCAACAACCAAGGTGAATATGCCATCACTGGGATGCAGGTCCCGCACTTCGTATTCCTGCCCATGCCAAGTGCAGTATCTGCCGGTCAGCTTCGTTCCGTCATGGAGCCACATACGCAGATACTCATCCGTTCTTCTTGGACGGCTATCCCCGGAACGCCAGGGACGGCAACCGATTCTGGACCACCTGAACATCCTGCACCTGGGAGGCCGGCACCACCGTCCAATACACCCCGGCATCAGCCTTATTCAGCCCCAACGCCTCAGCCCGGTCAGCGTTATGCCCCGTATAGAACAACCGGTACACCTGCCCGTCCTCACCCTGGGCTACGTCCGTGATCCTGAACGACTCGCCCTGCCACGAACATGTCGCCAACAGCTCATAGAAGTCCTGGATCTCCCCCAGCCCCACCGTCCGGCGCCAAACCCCCTTCGGGGTCCGCTCAAAACCCTCCACCCCAGGATCCGACGCAGCCGCCACTTCAACGGACCGGCCCTCGTCCACCAAATCAGCACGGAACACCTGCCCCTGCCACACCGCCGACCAGCCCATAATGTGCGACGGGATATGCGCACCAGGCCGGGAAATGCCCGAGGTATCCGCCACACCCCATCCGGTCGCCACCTCAAAATAGACCGCAATCAGTTCATCGGGCTGCCCGGCCCGAATCCGCCACAGCTCAGCTCCCGGGGGAAGCGCACACTCATCCAGGAAATACACCGGCACCACACCACCGGACCACGCAGCGAAACCCGTCCCCGTAAACGGCGGACGGTCCACAAATTCCGGGCCCGCAGCATCGTGCACATATATGGACAACGGCACCTGGAACCGCAGCACATCAACGTACCCGGCAGCCCGGTCCCACGGCGACCCCGGGAAATCCAGACCATGAACCGCAAACAAGTCCTCAGGCGTCCGCGTATTCACCGCATCCCCGGCGTTCACCACAAACCCCGAAATCGTGTCCCGGTTACCACCCACCAGGAACTCAACCTGCCTCGGACTCAAAGCCTTCTGCATGAAAACCAAGGTGTTCCCCCCTCATCATTTCTCCGCGTTCTCACGGGGCCTAGCCGGCATCCTTCCACCACGTGCCCATAGGCCGCTCGGGCACCGGACCTAAACCACAACCACAGTAAACGTGACCGGTTACCGTCGACTGTGAACCAATAGACTATTATTCTGGGGTATCATGCAAAACTGTCCGGCTCTCAATGTTGGTTATACGCTGCGCCGGAAGCCAACCAAAAACCATAGTCCTTTCAAGCGGTTCATTTTCATACATGGGCTTAAACCCGTGATTGCTAATCAGTTGCCGCTTGTATAATGCAGCCATTCGATTGGAAGCCTCAACGGCCAAGTTCCCTTCATCATCTTCACTGATGATTACCAATTCGCGCCCCGGCCCCATGGATCCTGTTACTTTTACAGAATTGACATCAGAAACTTCTAGCGCCGGTACCCTGCGGAAATGGTGATAAGGAGTCCGCGCAAAACGATTGGGGAAAACAGTGGTATCCCACTCTGGTCCCGGAGAGTCGCCGCCTTCCTTAACAAGAATTAAGGTGCCGTTGGCAGGAACCCAGGAATGAAGCTCATATTCAACGTCATTCCATGTCCCATAGTCGCCAGTCAGCTTCGTCCCGTCTCGTCTCCACATATCTAGAGGTTAACCCATTTCTGGCCTGTATAAATGCCAACTAGAACCTCATTGCCGTAGCGGTCGATACGCCACATCTCAGCCCCGTCGTTCAGCCGAATACCACCATCAATGTCAAGTTCCGGGATCAGGGGCGACTTATCAACCCTGCTGCTGGTAAGCCCGTGACCGGTGTTCGGCCAGACGGCCGAATCGGCGAAAATCAGGGCGCCCGCTTCGGTGTTCATGTCTTCCCGATACTGCATCTTGTCCCGGGTCTCCCACTCACGGTCGGCCGCAGTTTGAGAGCCATCAGCTGCCCGGCCACGCTCTGCGTATCGGTTTCGCTGGATTTCCTCAACGCGGGCACGGTTCGAAGCGTCCGGGATTCCGATTTGATCGGCACTGCTAGCCCGGAACCTCACCGCGTATACCTCGTCCACTGCGCCTACCTTGAACGGGATGCTTCCGTCCTCGAGACGATAGTCGAGCCGAAGCCCGAGAATGATCTCATCCACAGTACGAAGGTGCACAGTGTCCGATGCCTGGGATATGAAGCCACCAACACTGCCTGGGTACTGATCCGTTCCTGCCAGAGTTCTGCGTCCGCCTTCAGCTCCGAGAATCTTCTGGAACGGTTGGCTGATGTCACCACTGCCCAGCAAATGCCGGACGTCGTGCACCAGGACCGCCTGCGCATCGGTCAGGTCATAGTAATAGCGAGTTGGGATTCCCCGCAGGGCGTTCTCCAGCGGGCCGGCACCGGGGCGAACCGGTCCGCGGGTCTCGCCGTCGAAAGCCTTCTCCAGCAGGTCAGCAACCTGCGTCTCCACCACATTCGGCGGCAGCTTACCGTCCGAGCCGCGCAACCCGTCCAGGGCCTGAAACTCAGACGGCGAGAGATGGGTCGCAAGGAAACCGTCAGTGTTCTTCCACGTCGCAGGATCCAGGGAACGCTTCAGCTGCGCAATCTGGTCGTTCCGGGTCGAGACAGTATGAGTGCGGTCCCCGAACTCAACCTTCTCTACCCGGCCCTCAGCGTCGTAGTGCACCACAGGCTTGGGCGCAGGCGCATCCGGTGCATGCGGCGCATCAGCTGACGCGGACGAATCAGCGGCACCGTTCCGCGGGCCGCCGGCAGCGTCGTCAACCGCTGCAGCGCCAGGGCGCACATCGTCGGGATCGCCCTTTCCACCCGGGCGGGCGTCGTCGACGTCCACGTGGGCCGCTGGAGCAGACGTTTCCGTGGTCTTGCCCGACGGCGTGCGGTCCTCCGGCACGGCATGCCCGGGCTTACCCGACGGCGGTTCAGCAACAGAACCATTGCCGCGCACCGGGGCATCCGGTGCAGATGACCGGCCGTTACCAGAGGCCTCAGGAACGTTCGTGCGCGCCGGGGCATCCGGCGTCGTCGTCGAATGCGGGACCATGGCCCCGGAGCCTGATCCGCCGCCGGGGCGGGCCGGTGGAGTGTCCGGTGTGAAGGCCACGACGCGGGGGCCCGCCCCGCCGGCACCGGCCAGCGCCGGAGTGCCAAAGCGGCCGTGGCCGGCGTTGGCCAGCACGGTATCCACCTTGTTCAGGGCCGAGTTCAGTGCCGCCCGGCCTGAGTCCAGCGCTGACTTGCTCGAATCGATCACGAACTGATCCGCTGCCTGCCACGCATCTCCGACCTTGCCGACGGTCACCCGGGAGGTGTCCACCACGGTGGTGATGGCGTTGATCTTGAACGCCTGCGCGGCGTCGGTGACCTTCACCGTCACCCCGGCCACCTTGCCGATGCCCGAGGCATTCACCACCGCGGAGACCTTGCCCGAGGCGTTGGCTACATCGCCGATCTTCCCGGCCACAGAACCGACCTTCGCCGTGGCACCGGCACCGGCAGTCAGCAGGATCGACGCCAGGTCGAACGACGTCGCACCGGCAGCGTACGCGGGATCGGTCTGCCACTCATCCCAGTGGATGGCAGCTTTGCCAACCGCCAGCAGTTCATCCCCCGCCTGCCGAACACGGTCGCTGTTGCCGCTGGCGTGCAGGGCAATCTGGGCCACAGGGCTGGTCATGATGGCGAGATTGACCGCGAGGTTCCCCAGGCCCTTCCACGTTTGTTCGAAAGCCTCCGCACCGCCGAGCCCAACCATGTTGCCGAGCCCGGTGACTGTGCCGGTAACGCCGCTCCAAACGCCCTTGCCAAAGGAAGCAACGCCGTCCCATGCGTCCCGGTACCAGGGCTTGTCCCACTCGGTGGGCTGCCCCCAGGGAACATTGCCCTCCACCGCCGCGGCGTCGAGCTGTTCCCCGCTAAACCCGAACTCCACCTCGCCGCTCCCGGCGCCCTCTTCCGTTGTCAGGACGTAAGACGGGCCGCCGTAGATCGCGCTGATCGCGTTGGCGCAGACGCGCTGGGCTTCCTGCAGATCCGAATACAGCCGGTTCAGGTCGCCGATGATGTTCTGTTCGGCCTGGATCAGGCCCTCGTCGTCGTCCCAGTCGTCCTGGCTGCGGCCACGGGTGCGGGAGAAGAAGTTAGCGGCGTCGGCCTTCACCGCGTCCAGTCGCACTTTCAGGGCATCCACGGTATCCGCGTAGGCCAGCACAGCTGTATCGACGGTGCCAACGTCCGAATCGAGATCCTCGGCGGACACAGTGACCGGGTGGAAAGCGTTAAACACCACCTCGGATCCGGCAATGTCATAAACGTCCGGTGACTGCAGATGTCCCCACGCAGTAGCGGATTCCTCAGCGGTGTCCACGACGTCGCCGACGGCGCTCACCAGTGCCGCGGCCGCTGCGCGGATCACTTCCGGATCCGGCAGCACAGCCTCGAACGCTGCGATGTCGATGCTCAATGGTTTCCCCCGGTTTGAACTGGATACGAGTGCTGCTGGGCCTGCGGCTGGCCTAGACGGCCTGCGGTCCAGGCCCGTAGTGGGCTGCAGGTTCCGGCGCCGGCGGCGGATCGTCCGCCGCAGACTGTGCGGCACGCATGGACGCTTCGCGGGCATCGCTGGCCATCTGCGCGTCGGATTCGAGCAGGATGGCCAATACGTTGTTGACCGCGTTCACGGCGTTCGAGGAGCGTCCGGCAATGTTGGTGAAGGCCGGGTTGATCAGCTTCTCTGTGAGGGCCCCCAGTTCCGCGGCCACCGGCTCAGCCATGCAGGCCGTGGCCAGCTCGCTGATCTTCTCCCCCACCGCGGTGAATTCCGCCTGGTATTCCTCCAGCAGCGGTGCTACCTGCTGGAGGACTCCGGACACTGCACCGGGGTTGACGTTGTAGCTCACCGGCTAGCCAATGTTCTGGACAGCGCTCCTGGCACGCGACCCGGCGCTGGTGGCGGTCTGGTCGTTGAGGTTCAGCGTCTGCTTGACCAGGGCAATGATGTTGCGGGTCTCGTTGGCGGCGTTGCGGAAGCGGTTTTCCACTGCCTGGTACTCCTCGGAGACACCGTCAGCCTGGAAATCGGACATGGCCGCGTTGACGGCCTTTTCACGCTCGCCAATCAGCGACTCAAGCCGGGCAACAATGCTCTGGATGTCCCCCTGCACGGCGGCAGAGGTGTCGGTGTCATAGCTCAAACGGTCCTGGGACATGGCAGTTCCTTTCGAAGAACGGGTGGGAAGGGGCTTAGCGCGAAGAACCGAAGCGGGCGGCGTCGAAGCTTGCCGCGCCTTGCTGCTGGGCCGCGTTGTCCGCCGATTCCTGGTCGCCCATCTGGAAGGAGCGGTCCATTTCGGACTGGCCCATGAGGATTGCCGAGAGCGAACTGTTCAGCTCATTGGCGATCTCATCCGTGCGGGCCTTGAATTCATCGAACCGCACCCGGCCCTGGCCGTTGAACTTGCCCTGCAGCGGAGTGACCGCCTCCATCAGGTTCCGGACCAGCTGGCCCAGGTCCTCGTTGGAGTGCCCCGTCTGCTGCGTCAGTGTTCCAAGGGTCGAGGACCCCATATCGAATTTCATGTCAAACCACCTTCGGCACCTGCGTGCCCTCGTCCGGTCAATCCCCCCGCTGCCGTCCGGGCCGGCGAGTGCCAAGCCGTTCCGCTGAGCGGTACCCCACCATCCAAGCGGTATACGGATTCCGAGGCAATGGGGAGAACTACCCATGTGGATAGCCTCCCCCCGGCGCGGGTTCCGGCCCGTGACCATGGCAGGATATGTAGCGTATCTGTAGTTGGGGGGAGGCACATCATCGCAAACGACTACGACAACCAGCTCATCGAGTCTGTGGCGGTCCGCCGGAACCGGCTGCTCACCGCATTGCTCTACGGCAACAACCCCAACGAGCGCCGCTGGGCGGACACCGTGAAGCTGTTCCTGTTCAGCATTGCCGTTGCGGCCCTGATCGCAGCGGTGTGCGTCGGTTATTCCTTCGTTACGAACCTGCTGGAGCAGAACCGGGCCAAGCAGGAACAGCAGCAGCAAAACAGCGCAGGCGCGATTGGCGGGGTGCACGACGGCGGTACGGCCCTTGCCTCCGCCCCCTTCCTAAGCATCGAGACAGGAGCCTGGCAGCCATGGCGCATGCCTATACACGGGTGACACTGGTTGGCCGGCAGCGCCATCTGGATTTGCTGCTGCCCTCGGACCAGCCGGTGGCAGCCCTCATGCCCCAGGTCCTGGAACTGCTGGGCGACGAGCCCTCCGCTGATGTCGCCGCGAAGGTCCTGGTTGCCCCCGACGGCACGGAGCTCGCTCCAAGCGACAGCCTGGCAATAGCCGACATCCTGGACGGGACATCGCTGCAGCTCTGCAACGCTTCCGAGGCTCCCCCGGCCCCGATTGTCTACGACGTTACGGACCTGGTTGTCGCTGAAACCGAAGCAGTGCGCGGACGGTGGAGCCAGCACTGGAAAAACGCCTGTGCAGGAGTATTCGCTGCCGTGGGTCTCTGGACCGGAGCCGAGCTGCTGCTTGAGGCGCTTGCCCCGGGCTGGGCCTGGTGGCTCCTTGCCGCTCTTTCACTCCTGACCAGCGGTGCAGGGGTCCTCCTGGCCCGGCGGAGCCCCGGCTCTCCCGTGGGGCTGGCTGCGCTGGGGGCGGCATGGCTCGTCGGCCTGGGCTCCTCCCTTCACGTCGCCGGGATCCTGGGCGGAGTCGGGACTGAGGACTACGGACGTGCCGGCCTGATCCTCGCCGGGGCAACAGTCGTGGCACTGATGGCCCTGGGAGCAGCAAAGCGTCAGCCCAAAGCCATGTACACCGGTGCGCTTGTGAGCGTTTTGGCAGCGGCGGGCTGGAGTGCGGCCGTCGCCGCCACCGGCAGCGCGGTCCAGGCTTCCGCTTTGGCCGGGATCGCCAGCGTGCTGCTGCTCGGGCTGCTTCCCGGCCTGGCGCTGGCAGCCTCCGGTCTCGCTGCCCTCGATGACCAGCGCGCCAAGGGCGGCCAGGTGGGGCGCCCCGATGCCCTGGACGCCGTCGCCTCCGCACATAGCGGGCTCGCTGTCGGCGCCGCTGTCACCGCTGCCTCCGCTGCCCTGGCGTTCTGGCTGCTGGGCACGGACAGCGAACAGCAGGCCTGGTCGCTGCCGCTCCTCTGCGTCCTCACACTGGCAGTGTTCCTGCGTGCCCGGGCTTTCCCGCTGGCACCGGAACGGCTGGCGCTGTACGCCGCCACCGCCGTCGGACTCGCCGCCCTGATGGCGGGCAGCAGCCGCTGGTTCGCCGGCCAGCCCTGGGTTACCGGTGCGCTGGTCCTGGTATTGGCCGCAGCCGTATGGATTGCACTGTCCCTGAACCTGCCAGACCACACCCAGGCAAGGTTCCGCCTGGCCGCCAAGCGGCTGGAAACCCTGGCAATTCTCGCCTCCGTTCCCCTGGCGGCAGGCATGTTCGGTATCTTCGCCCAACTGCTGGAGAGCTTCTAGATGACATCCATGGATCCCAGCGGAGGCTTCGGCGCACCAGGTCCGGTCTCCGGCGACGGTTTCGAGTCCACGCCGCAGCGTCTGCGGCGCACCCTGCGCACCCGGCCGGCGGAAGGGCCCGGACGCCGGTTCCTGGCCCAGGCCGCCGATATGTTCCGGGGTGACGACTACCCCCAGTCGCTGGCCGAAGCTGCTGCCGGCGTGCAGCAGCCGGTTACCACCGGCCGGCGGATCGCCGTCGTCGGTTTCCGCGGCGGCGCCGGCCGGACCACTGCTGCGGCCCTGCTGGCACGCACCTGCGCCTCACTGCGTGCTGATGGCGCGGCGGCCGTGGATCTCGCGGAGGCAGGAACGCTGGCCCTACGGCTCGCTGCGCCGGCTGCCCCTGCGCTGGACGACATTGCAGGGCGCCTCGGCCGCACCATCCCCGGGTCGCTGGCTGAGGTGCGCGGCTATGTCACCTCCCCCGGCCCGGAGAACCTGCTGGTCACCGGGAGGCGGTCCCCCGCCTCCGCGCAGACCGCCACGGACGACGACGTCCTTCACCTTTCCCGGGTGCTCTCGCGCTATTGCCCGGTCACCCTGTTCGACTGCCCGCCCGGCTTGGGGCCGGAGGCGGTGCGCTGGGCACTGGCAGAGTCCCATCTGGCCCTTTTCGTGACCCCTGCCAGCGTCGCGGGGCTGGACGATGCAGCACACGCCGCGCAGCTGTGGCGTGCCAACCCGGCCCTGGCACAGGTTCCCCTGCTCGTGCTGCTGACCAGGACTGCGGCGCACAGCCCCCTGCGTCCCGCCGCGGAAGCCCGGCGCCTGCGGCGCGCCGGCGTGGAAACGGCCGTACTGGACTACGACGCCCATTTGGCTGCCGGCGTCGAGATCCAGCCCCGTCTGCTCTCCCGGGCCGCCCGGCTGCAGGCCGCGGAGCTCTCTGCCCGCGTGCTTTCCGCTGCGTCCGCAGCTCCCGGCATGCCGGCCAGGCGGGCGGCATCGCGGCAGGCCGAAAGCGGGACCGGGCGAAGGGCGCGGGTATGAGCATCAGACTGCTCCACCGACCCGCGCGGACCACCCCTCCCGCCCGCAGCATGGAAGCCTTCACCCTGGATGCCCCGCCGCAGATCGAGGGCGGCAAGGGCGGCATGAACATGATGTCCCTGGTGCCTCTCCTCGGCGCCGGGGTTTCCATGACTGTCATGATGCTGTTCCGGGGTTCGCCGCTCGCCGCGGTGGGTGCCTTGATGATGATTGTGACCATCCTGGCCTCGATCGTGATGATGGTCAGCCAGCGCGGCAAGCAGGGCAGGGCTCGCCGGGAACAGCGGGAGAACTACCTCGAGTACCTGGAGCGCTGCCGCCGGACCCTGCGGGCTGAGGAACAGAGCGCCGCCGCCGTCGCACGCGCAGCCAACCCGCCGCCGGATGCCCTCTTCGACATCATCCGGAACCACCGCCGGCTCTGGGAACGCCGCCGCCACAACGAGGACTTCCTGCACACCCGGATCGGCACCGGAACGCGGCACAATCGGGAAATCACCGTCCTCGATTCAGGATCCGCCCTGGCCCGGGAAGACACGTTCATGGCCACCGAACTGCAGATCCTCAAGCGCCGGTACGAGGCGAGCCCGGACTTGCCCGTCACCGTGCCCCTCGACGGCGCCGGAACCGTCAGCGTGGTCGGTTCCCGTGCATTCGTGCTTCAGGTCTCGCGCCTCCTCCTGCTGCAGTCCGCAGCCTTCTCGTCCCCCGAAGACCTGCACCTGGCCCTGGTGTCCGGGGAAGAATCCCGCAGCGACTGGGAGTGGGCCACCTGGCTGCCGCACTTGGCAGACCAGGACAAAACCCACCGCACCGGACCGGTGCGCCGTGTGGCTCCGGACATGGAATCGATGGCGGACCTGGTCCAGGACGACCTGGTCCGGCGGTCAAACATGGCAGCCGAAGCCCGCAGGAACTTCCTGCGCGGCGGCATAGGGTCGGCCCTGCCCAGGCTGCTGGTGGTCTCGGACAGCTACGGCCTGCTGCCGGCAGAGCTGCCGCTGCCGGACCGGCAGGCGTCCCCGGGCCAGCTGGGCATCACCACGGTCTACCTCGTCGAGGACCGGGGACAGGAACCCGGCGAGGTTTCTGTGCGTATCTCCGAAACCGAGACCGGTTTCCTGCTGGAGAACTTCCGGGCGGACCCGGTAAAACCCCGGATCGATTCCGGCGTCCTCGACTCACTCCCGGTGGCACTGGCGGAGTCATTGGCCCGGTCGATGGCACCGCTGCGGCTCTCACCAGATTCCCTGGAACACGAAACCTCCGGCAGCTCCGAGGGCTTCCTGGACATGCTTGGCCTTTCCCCGGCCCTGGATGAAGCCGATATCCGCCGTCTCTGGCAGCCGCGCAGCGACGTGGATTTCCTGCGGGTTCCGCTCGGCGCGGACGACCGCGGCCGTCCGGCACTGCTCGACCTGAAGGAATCTGCCCAGTTCGGCCACGGGCCGCACGGGCTCTGTGTCGGTGCCACCGGTTCCGGCAAGTCCGAGATGCTGCGGTCCCTGGTGGTCGGGCTGCTGGCCACCCATCCGCCCGAGCTCCTCGCGATGGTGCTGGTGGACTACAAGGGCGGCGCCACGTTCGCTCCCTTCGCCGACGCTCCGCAGGTCACCGGCGTGATCACCAACCTCTCCGACGACGTCAGCCTCATCGAGCGGGTCTATGCCAGCCTGTCCGGCGAAATCCAGCGCCGGCAGGAAGTCCTCAAGGACGCCGGCAATCTGGCCAACATCACCGATTACCAGCTGCACCGGCAGCACCGCCTGGCCCAGGGCGCGGACGCTGCGCCCCTGCCGCACCTGGTGGTCATCATCGACGAGTTCGGCGAACTGCTCACTGCACGGCCCGACTTCATTGAGCTGTTCCTCTCCATCGGCCGGATTGGCCGTTCAATCGGCGTCCATCTGCTGCTCTCCAGCCAGCGCATTGAAGGCGGGAAGCTGCGGGGCCTGGATACCTACCTCTCCTACCGGATCGGGCTGCGCACCCTCTCCGAATCCGAGTCGCGCACCGTGCTGGACACCCCGGATGCTTTCCACCTGCCACCGGTTCCCGGCTTCGGCTACCTCAAGGTGGACACCACCACCTACACGCGGTTCAAGGCCGGCTATGTTTCCGGTCCACTGGAGGACGCTGCACCGCCGGAGCCGGAGGAGGCAGACGTACTGCCCGTGCTCGAAGTCCCGCGTTATGCGGCCGCACTCGAGCCCGCAGCCAACGCGCAGGGAGCCGCGGCGGCGTCGACGTCGTCCTCCAAACGCACCACCGGACCCACTGTGCTCTCCACCCTGATGGAGACCCTCTCCCGGTTCCCCCGCGCGGTGGACCCGATCTGGCTCCCGCCGCTGCCGCGCGGCCTGGCGCTGGACACTGCAGCCGGCGGGGTGCTGACGACCAGCCAGGGCCTGCGGCTGAATGCCGGAGGCAACCTCTCCATCCCGGTGGGACTCCTGGACGACCCCGCCAAGCAGTGGCAGGGAATCTGGAACCTGGACCTCTCCGCCAACGGAGGCAACGCCGCGATCGTCGGCGGACCGTCAACCGGCAAGAGCACCGCACTGCGCACCATTGTCGCTTCGCTGGCGCTGACCCACACGCCGTCGGAAGTGGGAATCTACGCCGTGGACCTGCTCGGCAGCTCGCTGCTGCCGCTGGAGGGCCTGCCGCATGTGGGCGGGGTGGCGGTTCGCACCAACCGCGAAGTGGTCCGCCGGACGGTGGACGAAATCCTCGCCATGCTGACCCTCCGCGAGCGGATCTTCGAGAAATACCAGATCGACTCGCTGTCCACGCTCCGCTCGCTCTCTGCACAGGGCCGCATCCCGGAACTTCCCAGCGCGGACATCGTGCTGGTCCTGGACGGTTACGGGCAGCTCTCGGATGAGTTCGAAGACATTGAAAAGTCTGTCCACTCCCTCATCTCCCGCGGCGGAGGCTACGGCATCCACGTGGTGGTCACCTGCTCGCGCATGAACGAGATCCGCATTGCCCAGCAGAGTTTCTTTGGCAACCGGATCGAGCTGAGGCTCGCAGACCCGGGAGAGTCCGCCCACGGCCGCAAGCTCGCAGAGGCGCTCAGCCCCGGCACGCCCGGCCGTGCCCTGACAGACCGGAAACTGCAGGGACACTTTGCGCTCCCCCGGATCGACGGGGACCCGGACGAGGGCTCAGCCATCCAGGGAACACGCAACCTGGTGGCCGCAGTCGCCGCCTCCACTGACGGGCGTGCCATGGCAGTGCGCGTCCTGCCCTCCACCGCACCGGCTGACCCCGCGGCGGTTCCCACCGTGCAGGGCCTGGTTCCGCTGGGCCTGCGCGAGACAGACCTGGGGACGGAGAACCTGGACCTGCAGGGCCGCGAGCACCACCTGGTGGTCATGGGCGATGATGCCTCGGGCAAGTCCAACGTGCTGAAAACCATGATCCGCACCCTGGCCGCCCAGCACAGCGCCGACGAGATTGTGTTCGCGGTCTTTGATCCGCGCAGGGCCCTGGCCGGCGAAGTGCAGGAGGATTACCTGGGCGGATACGCGACCAGCGCGGCACTCGCCGAGAAGCTGGCAGCCGCCGTTGCCTCGGAACTGGAGAAGCGCGTCGGCGCGTCCCCCGAAGAAGTAGCGGCATCCCCGCGCGTAGTCCTGGTTGTCGACGACTACGACGTCCTGACCGCCGGCGGGTCCTCACCGCTGGCACGGCTCACCCCGTACCTGCCCCTGGCGCCGGAAATTGGGCTGCACGCTGTGCTCTCCCGGCGGGTACGCGGTGCCAGCCGGGGCATGTACGAACCGTTCTTCACCGCCCTGCGGGACTCCGGCAGCGCCGCGCTGATCCTCTCCGGTGACCGGACCGAGGGCGGACTGATTAACGGCGTCCGTGCGCGGTCGCTTCCGCCGGGCCGTGCGCAGCTCATCCAGCCCGGACGCCCGGTGCAAATGCTGCAGCTCTTCCTCAATGACGCGGCCACGGCAGCGTCCGTGGGGAGCGTCCGGTGAGCTACCGGTGGACAGTCCTCAGCACGGAAGAACCCACCCGCCGGGTGATCGTGGAATCCCTGCTGGAAACGATGCCCGACAAAAGCATGCGTGAGGCCGCCGAAGGCCAGGTCATCGAAATCGTCGACGGTGAGCGGGTCCCCGTGGCTGTCGAACTCCCCCGGCTGATCCAGGTTCCCGGCGAAGTCCTTCGGCTCGGCAAAGGAGCAAACGTCAGCGCCCCGGCCGGCTCCGGGGTCCCGGCGTTCTTCACCGCCGAGGGATCCGGGTCTGCTGAGCCGCTGTGGTGGCTCGACGTGTACGCGACCGGCGGCGCGCACGACGGCGCCGCCCTGGCCGATGCCCTCTGCCACGCAGTTGCGCGGCGCACCCGCGGCGTCGTTCTGCTCCCGGAAGGAGCCGGAGGCTGATGCACGAGTCCGCCTATGATTTCCTGACACCGGCGACGGCCTTGGTCTTCTGTGACCAGCCAGTAGTGAGCCTGAGCCCCTGGCTTGCCCGTGCCCACGCCGGAGCGGTGCGGTCCGGGCGCCGTTTCGTGGTCCTGACTCCTTCCGCATCCTCGATTACGCTGCCGCTCTCGGCCATGCTGGACGGGCACTCTGCGGCGTGGATGGCGACGTCGTCCGACGGCGGATTCTACGACGCCGTGAGCGGGCGGAGGCATGGATGGGACGGTGCCGAACTGCGGCCCGGCGACGGCGTCGCTGCCGGGTTCCTGTCCGCAGAACGCGTCCAAAGCGCCTACTTCCATGTCCGGGCCAGCGTGTTCCACCCGGCATCCCGCGCCACACAGGCGGGGGCTTTTGCGTCCCGCGTCTTTGAGGCGGCCACCGGATCGCCGCCCGTGGGCTGGGGCCTGTATGAACCGGTCAGCGAGCTCTGGGACGCGGCAGCCTTTTCCGAGCACTGCTACCGCCGCTCGCCGGGCACTACCCGGGCGGTGATCACCGGTTCCGCGCCGGGCAGGGCAGGCGGTCCGGCGACGGCGGCCGGAAGTACCGCCGTCGTGACCGTCGAACGCACCCGTTCGGGTGTGGTGGAAACGGTGGAGCTCCTCGCTGAGGCGGAGGCACCCCTGACCGATGCCGGACTTGATGCCTTCCTGGCGGCCATGCACGGTGCCCGGGCACGCACCGCCGTGCTGGCTTACGGGCTGGGATACCGCGATCTGGCCCGGCCTGCACGCTTCACGGGAACCGCAGTGCCCGGTTGCGCCCTGTTCGGTCCGGAGGCGCTGGCGGGCAGGTCTGCACAGTCCGCGCTGGCGCTGGCCGGCTCACGCGCAGGGCTTCTGGGCACCGCCCCGGCACAGTCCCTCGGGGTGCGGTATGCGCCCGAACCTGTTGCGGGCGAACCCCATCCGCTCGAAGCCTACGGGCAGCTGCTCCTTGAGCTGGGCGGGTCCCCCGCCTAGCCGACTGTGAAGTGCCGGTCCCCGAAGTAGACGGTGCTTCCCGCGGGGGCGAGCACGGGACTGTGTGCCTGCAGGGCCGTATGCCGTCCGTCCGGCGCCACGACGGAGCTGCCGTTGGTCGAGTTCCGGTCCGTGACCCAGAGGCCGGACGCGGCGTCTGCCTGCAGGTGCAGGTGGGTCTTGGAGACCGAACGTCCCATGTCCGCGAAGTCAATCAGCTTATCGACGCTCTCGCCGATCGCCGCTGCGGGATTACGTCCCAGCAGCGCGGTACCCGTGATGCGTACCGCGGCGCCGTCGTCGAAGGTGAGCAGAAGCGCCGCGCCGCCCTTCGGACGGGAGACGACGCGGGTCATTTCGATATCCAGCTCGTCGTCCGCCGGGGCAGGAGCCGGAGCTGGTGCCGCTGCTGGTGCTGGTGCCGCTGCGTGGCGGGCCGGCACTCCGGGCACCTGGCTGATGGGCCGGGGAGCGTCCTCGGGCTGCGGCACCCAGCCGGTCCGTACGGGCGCCGGACCGGCCGTGCCGGGTGCGGGCGGGGACGGGAGGCTGGCGCCGATGCGCCCCGCCAGCCCTACCCCCGGAGCCGCCGGAGCGCCCGCTGACGGAACGGATGCAGCGGACAGCTCGGGGAACGCCTCCCGGCCCGCTTCCGGTGTCTGCCTCGTTCCTGGGACGGACGGCTTTTCCGGTGGCGCCGCGGACGTTCCGCTGGTCCAGCGGCCGCCGGTGAGCAGCGGATCGCGCCCCGCCCGGACATCCACCATGAGGGTATGTGCAGCCTTGTCGTGCCAGCCCTGCCTGCGGTGCGGGTGGTCCCACAGGTTGGACACTGTGAGGATCCACGGACCCGCCACCGTCACCCCGGAGGCCAGCAGGATCAGGTTGCGTACCAGCACGGCTGCGAAGCCCGGCGCATGGCCGTCCTCGCCCACGGTCCGCAGGCCCAGCAGCCGGTTTCCGGGAGTCTGCCCGCTGCCTGCTTCCCACAGCAGGATCCACAGGAGGTAGGCCACGGCGGCAACCGGCAACAGCAGCAATGCCAGGTGTCCGGGGATCATCAAGGCCAGCAGGACGAGCACCAGAAGGGGAACGCTGTCCACCGCCCGGGCGGCGATCCGCTGCCCGGCAGTAGCGTTCACGAGATTTGGGTTTGTTGCCATGACCTTCCAGTTCCAGATTTCCAGCTTTGTCGCTTGCCTCACTCTGAGCCGCGCCGGAACGCGGCCTTGCCGCTAGCCGTCGGTTTCTTCGCTCATCTGTTCGAGCAGGCCCAGGTCTGCTGCGGTCACCAGCTGGGACGTCACGGCATGCTCCACCAGCCTGGCACGCCGGTTCACGGCCAGTTTTCCCGGTCCGCCCCGAAGCCCGGCTACGCCTACCCGGTCGAGCTTGTCGCAGACGTTGTCCAGCTTCCTGTTGAACCTGGTCTGCGACCATCCCAGCCGCGCCGCAGCGTCGGCGGAGGAAGGCAGCGAGCTGTAACCCGTACCGTCCCGCCGGAGCAGCGGTTCGGCCAGCGCTACGATCACGGCGCGCTGCGACGGTGTGAAGACTACCGGCCCAATAGTGGTTTCTCCCGATCCCGACCCATCCAGGGGGTCATGACGGAACGCGGGGGTCAACAGATGGACGTCGAACTCGTAGGTGGTGGGTCCGGCGGTGAAAATCACCCGGGTCTGTTCGAAAACCAGTGGAATCCTGGCCCCGGGAGCGACCCATGCCTGCATCCCCCCGGTGGAATCGGAAATGGTCGCGGAGATGCGGCTGCCGATGTTGGTCAGCCACCAGATGGAATTCTCCTGCGCGATGGTCAGGAACTGCCGGTGAAGGTAGGGGTTGTCGTCGATCGCGAGGTCTCCCTCACGCCCGATGCGGAACACCGACCCGTCCTCGGGTTCGTACCACTCCCCGCTGAAGTCAATCGTCAGATCCCCCAAGATCCATCTCCTTCTTACGACGCCGGTCCCCGGTCCGTCTCATCGGACCAGCCTTGGAGCAACGCACGCAGGTGCTCCCCCGAGCTCATTATGTCGCATAATCCGCCCGCCTACGGCCCGCAGGATGACAGCTCCCCGTGATGGAAGCCTGCGGGGGTCATGGGGTGCAGGCCGCTGCCGGTTCAGAGGCACGGCCGTTGGCCCTGGCCACCTGGACTTCGATGCAGGTCTGCGCTCCGCCGGAGGGAAGGACTGCCTCTGTTTCCCCTGTCCGGACCAGTTCGCCCCGGCTGGTGGCGGTCACAGTGCGCCAGAGATAGATGTCGCCGTCCTGCGGTTGGGGATTGGTCCAGGTAAACACCGCTTCTCCCGCTTCCTGGGTTCCGCTCAGCGCTGTGGGAGGAGCAACGGCGCCTTCCAACCCTCCCAGGGCGTTCGACGGCGGCTGGGTCGGAACCGGCACAGCTTCCCGCCGCGGCGAGTCCTGGGGCAGGAGCAGCGCCAGCAGGACCACGGCCAGCGCGACGGCGGCGCCAATGCCTGCCAGCAGGCGGCGCCGCCTCCCCGGGGCAGCGTCCGGAACGGTTTCGGGTCCACTGTCCTTGCGGCTGTCGTTGCGGTGGAGACTTTCCGGCACACCGGCGCTAACCGGTGTAGCGCGAAACTCACCTGGAGCAGGAGCAGGAGCCTGAGCCGCTGCTGCGGGTGCCGGGTGCCGCTCGCGCAGAACCGTGCCAGCCTGCCCTGTATCCGAATCCGGACCGGAGTGCGGCCCGCGCGGGAGCAGGCGGTGGCCTGCACGGAGAGTCGGCGGGAAGGTGGTCGCCGACGGGTCGATGGACACGATCTGGCGTACCCGGGTCCGCTCGCCGTCGTCCTCTTCGTCTGCCTTCTGCCGTCCTGCGTCCTCGAGTACAGCGAATTCAGTCACTGCAAGATTTAGCTCCGCCTGGGTCCGCTGCAGGGCCAGGGCAAAGGCATACGCGGAGGAGTACCGCGACTCCGGGGACTTGGCCATGGCCGTCGCGAGGGCAAGCTCAAGTGACTCCGGTACGTCCGCACGTCCGGTGGGACGCAGTGGCTCGGAAATGATGCGGTCCACCAGGTCCCGCTGGGTATTGCCCTGGCCGGGCCGCACAAAGGGCGAGCGTCCTGCCAGCAGCGTGTACAGCGTGGCGCCCAGCGCGTAGATGTCGGCGCGGACCCCGTCCACCCTGGCACCGGAGAGGGCCTCGGGCGGCGACCACGGGATGGACATTCCCACGTGGCCTTCGTCCTCGGTGTCCATGGTTCCCGAGATGCCGAAGTCGGTAAGGGCCGGACGGTTGTAATCAGTGGTCAGGATGTTGCCGGGTTTAATGTCCCGATGCGCGATCCCTGCCCGGTGGGCCGTTTCTACGGCAGAGGCTACCTGGATGCCGACGGCGAGGACCTCAGCCAGCGGCAGCCCGCCCTGCCGGTAACGTGCATCGAGGCTGGGGCGGGAGCAGTACTCCATGGCCAGGTAAGAGCGGCCTTCCGCCGTGGTGTCCGCTTCATAGATCGTGACGATGTACGGGTGGCTGGAGAGCTGCGCCATGAGGTTTGCTTCAGCTTCGAAGCTGGCCCGGGACGTGTCTTCACGCAGGTCCGAAAGCAGCACTTTGACGGCGACGCGGCGGCGCGGGCGGTCCTGCTCGTAAAGGTACACGTCGGCAAAGCCGCCCGATCCCAGGTGTTCCAGGAAACGGAATCCCGGGATGCTGGGCGGCGGCGCGGGCGGCCGTTTGGTCATGCCAGTCCCTCGAAGCGGATGGAGACGTTGTCACCCAGCTCGGCCACGTCGCCGTCGAGCAGGATGGCTGCTTCGCCCTGCGCCAGGCGGCGCGGAAGCTGCCCCTCCCTAACCAGCACGGTGCCGTTGGTCGAGAACAGGTCCCGGAGCATGACGTGCCAGCCTTCCAGCCTGATCTCCGCATGGGAGCGGGAGATGTCCCCGCTGTCGCTGGGCACCTGCACCATCTTGGGCAGGACTGCTCCCTGCACGCGGGACGCTGACGGCTGCCTGCCGATGACGAAGTTCCGGTCCAGCTCATAAACAGCACCTGTGGAGAGGCGCATGACGCCCAGGCTCGGCCGGGGAGCCGGTGCCGGTTCACCGGAGAGTTCCCGGCCGCAGTCCTGGCAGAGGCCGGCCGTCGGAGGGTTCACATGCCCCTGGGGACAGGTTCGGGCCAGCACCGTGGGGCCGCTCTCTTTGGCTGCGGCGGACGGCTGGTCACCGGAAGCGGCTGGTGCTGAACGGATCGTCTCTCCGTCATCGGCTGCTTCGTCGCCGGGAAGCTGATCCACCCGCGGTGTCCCGGGGACTGCTGTCCCGGGCTGGGGGGTGAATCCCAGAACGGTGTCGCCGTCATGGTCTTCAAGGACGGGGGGCAGCGTCTCCGTTGGTGCCCCTTCCTCTGCCTGCGGGGCCGGAGTCTGGATCGGGGTTTCCTGGGGCGCAACCGGTTCGGGTGGTTCAGCGGCAGGCGGCGGCGTGAGTTTCAGCCAGGGAACGGCCGCGCTAAGATCCGGCGCGCCGGATGCAGGTTCCGCCTGTGCGGGAGGAACCGGGGGTGCCGCAGGGACTGCAGGCGGTACAGCAACAGCAGGCGTCGGAGCGGCTACGGGTACCGGAGCCTGAGGACGTACAGCAGCAGCCGGAGCCGGTGCGGGTGCCTGGACCGCCGGAACACGCGGTCCAGTGCCTGCTGCAGGGGATTCCATGGCAGCCGCGTCGAGATCGAGTTCAATCCGGGATACGGCAGCCATGCCCTCACGCAGCCTGAGCAGGGGCAGTCGGGTATTGGCGGCGTCGTCCTGCGGAACCGGGGTAAGCACAGCCAGTCCTGCCGCCGGCAGGACCTGTTCGCTCCAGGTGCGCAGGTGGGCTCCTGTGGCTGCCGGTCCGTCCTGGCCGGCGATGCTCAGTTCAAGCGGTCCACGCAGCAGAACATTGACCTGGCCATCCACGGAAAGCAGCGCAAACGGCGGAAGCTGGCTGAGCGGACTCTCAGCGAGGGCTCCGGTGACTGTCTGGAAGACGCCGTCCAGGGACGGCCCGGAGGACAGTGCCGACCACAGTTCATCGACGCGTTCCTGGCTGGTCTGCGGCGGAAGCAGGACCAGGCGGGAGTCATGGACCAGTGCGATCCAGGCACCGGGACGGTACCGCAGCCCTTCCATCACTGACCGTTTTCAGCCGTTTCCGGCACGTGCTTCTCCGGCTGGCCCGGGCGTTCCGCTCCACCCGCTGTCGGGAACGTCTCCCGGGTAATGCCCGGAAGGGTGGTGGCCCCGGAGTCCGGGGTCCCGTCGCTCGATTCGGCGTCGACCACCAGCACCGTCACGTTATCCCGGCCGCCGGCGCGCAGCGCAGCCTGCACCAGGGCGGCGCAGGCGTCCTGGGGATTGCTGACCGAGGAAAGGATCTGGAAGATGTGGCCGTCGCTGACTTCGCCCGTCAGCCCGTCCGAGCAGACCATGAGCCTGTCCCCCGGCTCAACCGGGATCAGCCAGAAGTCAGCCTCGGTGTCATTGCCTGTTCCGAGTGCCCGGGTGACAACATGCCGCCGCGGGTGGACCAGCGCCTCATCCGGGGTGATCTGTCCCAGGTCGACCAGTTCCTGGACCTCGCTGTGATCCACGGTGATCTGCTCCAGCACGCCCCTGGACACCCGGTAGGTTCGGGAGTCGCCCACGTTGAACACCAGCCAATACGGCTGGGAGTCTTCCTGGACCAGGACGGCACCGGTCAGCGTGGTTCCCGCGCGGCCTCCGGTGGCTTCCCGAATCTGGCGGTCTGCCTTGGCCAGAAGTTCTTCGATCTCGGCAGCGGGAACCTGGGGCAGGTGCTCTCCCACGATCCGGGAATCTCCGAGGGTCCGCACGCAGATGCTGCTGGCCACCTCCCCCGCTTCATGGCCGCCCATACCGTCAGCTACAGCGAAAATGGGGTCCGCCGCGATCAGGGAGTCCTCATTAAGCTCTCGCCGCAGGCCGCGGTCCGAGGCGTAGCCGAACACTGCTTGGAGTTCCAGGGCCTCAGATGTCGTTTCGTCGGAATTCATTCATGCCCTATCCGGAAGCTGCTTGTCTTGGTGTTACTGCAGTGATCTGTCCTGCCTGTCCACTTCATTACCCTAACGGACCCCGCGGACCTTGAGCACCGCTCGCTCGGCGGGTCGCGGCAGCCGCTGCTCCCCGCAACCGCGCGCGCAGCGGGACACGTCCTTCGAGACGGCGGTCCAGGCGCAGCGAGCGCAGCGAGAACCTGGCGCGCTGGCGCTGCCAGAACCCCAGTCTCCCGGTGAGCTCACGGCGCAGGCTGTCAACGTCCTGCCAGTAGCCTTCCACTTCAGCCTCGGAGGGGTCCCCCGGCCCGAAGATACCTGCATCTGCCCGCCGTGCCAGCGCCGCCGCGCTAAGGGCGCCCGCTGGAAAAGCTTCCGCCAGGACTGCTGCGTCCTGCCGGCGGGTCCGCCGCGCGGTGATCACCACGCCGAGGTCGGCGGCGGAACTGAGCACCTCCCGCCACCCTCCGGCCAGCCGCGCAGGCGTGGCTCCCCGGGTGCGCCGGCGCCTGGCCCGGCGGCTCTTGAGGGCAAGGATCAGCAGGAACGGACCGAAGAGCAGCACCAGCGGTACCGATGCCAGTGCCACGATGCGGAGCACCCCGGAAACGGCCTCCCACAGGTCCTCATCCTTTTCCTCGGCATCCTGCGGATCGGCTGTCGCGTCCGGGGGCAGCTCCGCGGGTTCCTGCGGCGGGGGCGGCGGCTGCAGCACCTGGGGTTTGGGCGTGGATTTCGGCTGCTGCTGCGGCGGCACCGGCTCGTTGTCCTCATCCGGTGTCGGGAAGAAAGGCACCCAGCCGACGCGTTCGAATTCCACTTCCACCCAGGCATGCACGTCGTCGCCGGTGATGCCGATCTTGGCAGGGGCAGAATCCAGCTCGTCCCAGTCCGGATAGAAGCCCATCACAACCCGGGCCGGGATCCCCAGTTTGCGCGCCATCAGCGCCATGGCCACTGCGTACTGCTCGTCGTCGCCGACCATCTGCTCCGCATCAAGCAACCCCGTCATCCGGGCCGCGCCGTGCCCCGGCAGGGACGGTGTCTGCCCGTCCTTGCCGTTGCTGAAGTACCCTTCGGTGGCGAGGATCTGCTGCAGCCGCCTGACCCGTTCAACCGGGGTGCTTTCCTCCCCGGCGAATTCAGCGGCCTTCGCCGCCACGATCGGAGGATCCTCCTGGACCCGGGGAAGCACCGAGTTGGCGAACCCGTACTGGGCCAGCTGCGCGTCGTCGTACTCTTCCGGGAAGAAGACGCCGGTCTCATAGCTGTCCCCGGCACGCACACCGGCCGTCGTCAGCAGTGTCTGGGAACCTGCATCGTAAAAGAGGCCGCCGGCGATCTGCCTGCTCCTCTCCCCTTCGGTGCGCAGTGCCTTGATCTCGCCTGCGCCCGGCACCCAGACCCCGGCGTAGTCCTCGATGGAGAACTTCAGCGTGGCCTCGGTTCCACGGGCATCCGTTCCGGCTGCACCGGCCAGCGCGCCGGCGTCCCCCACCCGCGCATACCCGCCGGCGGCCTGCGGACTCACGTTGTAAACGACGCCGTCGTACGCGTCCATGACCGCCAGGCGGACCCGCTGTCCCTGCGGAAGGCCTTCCACAGTGAAGAGCGTGGTATCCGCGTTGTCTTTGACGTAGCGGCGGAAATCCGTGAGTGGACTGGGGAAATCGAACAATTCAACCGGCGGTTCGACGACGTCGCGGAGCACCTTGCGCTCAGCATCGGCCCCGAGCAGCGGAGAGAGGGCCAGTGACACGGCGGCGGCACCGGCCAGGACGGCGGCACCGTACGCGCTGCGCCGAAGCCGGGCCGCGCGGGCGGGCGCGGAATCCAGGGCAGCTGTCCGTGACCCGCCCCGGGCCTGGGCAGCGCGCCGGTAGGAAAGGAGGGCCAGCAGCCCGCCCCCGAGAATCAGCGCCCGCGCTGCAGGAAAGGGCGCGTCCGGAGTGCCGAACGCGATTCCAGCAGCAAAAAGCACCAGCACGGGCAGGGCCGGCCAGTAGGGCCCCCGGACCCGCCAGGACAGCAATCCGGCGGCCAGTGCGCACAGGAGTCCCAGGAGGAAAGGAACCACCAGCATTCCGCCGGCACTTCCCACCGGTGCCGCGACAGTCAGGAGGTCTTTCCACGCGAAGACAACCCCGGACACCAGCACCCTGAGCGAGTCAAGGGTGGGCAGGATCCCGGCGGCAGCTTCAACCGGTGCAGCCAGCGCACTTCCGAGCAGCAGGTACGTGCCGGCGGTGGCCCCCGCAGTAGTCCAGGGGCCCCAGCGGCGCAGCGTGGAAGCCCCGGCGAGCAGCAGCCCCAGCACGATCCCGCCGATGCCGGCGATGAGGTACCGGGGACCCGAGCCGAACGTTGGACCCAGTCCCATGACACCCGGAATGAGCAGCAGGACCAGGGCGCACGCTTCGAGGACGGGTCGGAGCGGGACGGTTTGCCTGGCCGGCGCAGTTCCCTGCCGGCGCCTCGGCCGGCGGTCAGCATCGACGCTCATGCGGTGCCCTTCCGGATCAGGGCGGGCAGATCATCCAAAGCGCCGCAGGTGAGGACGGTGAGGTCGGCAATTTCCCGGCGCCCGGGAGCTTCCCCTTCACCGCACCGCACGGCAAGGCAGCGGATGCCCGGGGCAATGGCGGCAGCTGCTGACCGCAGCACCGAGGCGCTCACGGCCGTACCGGTCACGAGAATGACCACCGAAGCGTTGGGAACGCTGTCCGAGGTGAGGGCAGCCAGTTCGCGGGTGCCCTCCCGGCGTTCGCTTCCTTCGAACCGGGTCAGCCCGTCCAGCAGGATTCGGCCGCTGCCGCTGCGGATCTGTCCATCGTGGCTGAGCACCGTCAGGTCCCGCTGCTCACGGATGGCCTGCAGACCCAGCGATCCGGCGACCGAGACCGCCAGTTCCAGGTCCTCATCGCTGCCGTAGTCAGCGGTGTTGCCGGACAGCGCCACGGCCAGATGGGATCTGCGGGTTTCCTCGAACTGCCGGACCATCAGGGTCCCGGTCCGCGCGGTGGTTTTCCAGTGGATATGGCGCCGGTCATCACCGGGAACGTACTCACGCAAGGCGTGGAAGGCGACGTCTGCGGTGGAAAGCTCCCGGGTCGGCAGGCCTTCCAGGTCCTTGATGAAGCCGGTGGCCGATCCCTGCAGGCCCACGGTGCGGGGATGGACGAACAGGTCTACCGGGTCGGTCCAGGCCAGGCGCCGGCCCATCAGCCCAAAAGGATCCCGCCGGACGGATTCCACCGGACCCACCACGATCATGGCCCGCCGCTGGGTGGGGATCCGGAACAGCTCTTCATGCTCATCGCCGGGGGCCATGCGCGGCAGTTCAAAGACGGCGGTTGCCGCACCGACGGGCAGTTCCAGCGTCGCGGGGAGCAGTATCCGCGCTCCCGGGTTGCCAATGGTCAGCGAGCCGACGGCGTCGTCCCCCACCGCAACACGGGTGCGGGCCAGATCCAGCCGCACCGCATAGGACTGCCGTCCGACGATGAAGGCCACGGCCGCAACCAGGACAAGGGTCAGGAGGGCCGCGGCAATGAGCAGTTCCCGCCAGCCGAGCATTCCGCCCGCTGCCCAAAAGACGGCGGCCAGTGCCGCGGCCGACCAGCCCAGCGGTGTCATACTGCCTGCTGCGGCGGCTGCCCGGGGCCACCACCGCCGGCGGGCTGCGTCCAGGAGGTGCACCGCGGATGCCCTAGACGGCAACGCGCTGCTGCGGAGCTGCAATGGAGGCAACGACCTTCTCCAGCACCGCCGATGCGGTGGCACCGGCGAACTCGGCCTCCGGGTCCATGACCAGGCGGTGGGTGAAGACACTCGGGGCCAGCGCGATGACGTCATCCGGCAGCACGAAGTTCCGGCCCTCGGAGGCCGCACGGACCTTTGCGGCGCGGACCATGGCCAGGGCGCCGCGGACGCTGACGCCCAGCCGGGTTTCGGGAGCCTCCCGCGTGGCCGCAGTCAGGCGCGCGATGTATTCCAGCACTGAGGTATCGGTGTGCACTGTGGCGGCCAGGTCTGCCATGTCCCGCACGGCTTCGGAGGTGATCACGGCGGACAGCGCGGCGGACCGGTCCCGGGTGGCGGCACCGGCAAGCAGTTCAACGGTCGCGGCGTGGTCCGGGTAGCCCATGGAGGTCTTGACCAGGAAGCGGTCCAGCTGGGCTTCGGGCAGGCGGTAGGTGCCGGCCTGCTCAATCGGGTTCTGCGTGGCGATCACCATGAACGGGCGTTCCTGCGTGTACGTCGTTCCGTCCACGGTGACCCGGGATTCCTCCATGACCTCCAGCAGTGCGGACTGTGTCTTGGGTGAAGCGCGGTTGATCTCGTCGGCCAGCACCACGTTGGCGAAGATCGGTCCGCGGTGGAACTCGAATGCCTGGGTCTTCTGGTCATAGATCGTGATGCCCGTGACGTCGGAGGGCAGCAGGTCAGGGGTGAACTGGATCCGGGACGTGGTTCCCTGCACGGTGGCCGCCAGCGCACGCGCCAGCATGGTCTTGCCCGTTCCGGGCGCGTCCTCCAGCAGCACATGCCCTTCGGCGAGCATCGAGATGATGATCAGGCGCACGGCCTCCGGCTTGCCGAGGACGGCCCGGCCAACGTTCGTCAGGATCTGGGCAAACGTCTCGGCGAACCAGGACGCCTGTTCTTCGGTCATGGACATGGTGGTGTTTCCCCCAAGTAGTGCGTGGTTGGTGAAAGAGCGGGAGTCAGCATCGGCCCATCCCGCCCGGAGGGTTGTTGCCGAAGCTGGTGTGGATACCCTTGATGTGCAGGCCGTTGTTGGACGAGTTGGGGCCGGAAAGCTGGCGGTACCAGATCTCGCCGCTGCTGCGAACGATGTAGCAGCGGGTATCGATCCGGTCGTTCAGATAGGCCCAGTGGTTTCCGAGGCAGCGGCGGTCCTTGGTGTAATTTGTCGAGCCAACGGGGTCCATGCAGGTCCGCCGGTCTGCGCTGGTGAACTGGTCGCTGCCCACGGTGAGCGTCCATGTGGACGGCGGGGGCGGCGGCGGCTCGGTGCCGGTGCGGGCGGACGCTTCAGCCACCGGACCAGGCGTCCCCTGCGAGTTCAGCACCCGCACCTTGATGCTCACCGCCTGGTCGTAGCCGTTCCCAACATTACGGTTGCCGGAGACTTCCACGTTCTCCCAGCCCCCGCCGTTGATAGAGATCTGGACCTGCGCGACGTCGTGCGCATCCTGGTTCGGCGGGGACCAGGACAGGGTGGCGGTCTTGCTGCCCTGGCTGCCGTTGGAACCGGAAGCCGACGGCTGCCCCGGACTGCCGTGCACCTGCACCGCGCCCGACGCCGGTGAGGCAGGGCTGTCGTAGGAGGAACCGTCGGAGTTCACCACAGCGGTCAGCGTCGCGGTAATGCTGGCACCGTTGCCGAAGCCGGTGAATTCCTGGCCGCTGCTGACCGTCATCGAGCGTCCGTCGCTGAACTGGGCACGGTAGCTGACTTCCTCGGCGCGCGCTCCATTGCGGGCGCTGGCGCTGAGCGGACTGAAGGTGAGCGTTACGGCCCGGCCCTCGGCTCCGGTGCGGGACGCTGCCAGGACAGGTGCGGCGGGAGCATCGGGCACGCCGACGGCGCGGCGCGGCGCTGAGGCGGGTCCCCATTCGCTCCAGCCGGCCTTGTTATAGGCGCGCACGGAGTAGCTGTAATTCTGCTCGGAGTTCGGCACGCGCACCGTGAGCTTGGAGGTTTCGCCTGCGCGCTCTGTGCGGACCAGCGTTGAGCCCTGGTATTCGCGCAGTTCGTATTGGGTCACGGCCGCACCGTTGGGCACGGAATCCTCCCAGTCCACCGCGAGCTGGCTCTGGGTACCCACCGAGTTTGCTTTCGCCGTCGTGGGCGCCGGCGGGACGCCCGGAAGTCCGGCGGGGATTTCGGGTACCGAGTACTCACTGAATCCGGACGGCTCAGGTGCCGCGTTGCGGGCCTGGACGCGCACCCGGTAGCTGGCACCGTTGGCCAGTCCGCTCCACGTGGTCCGGGTCACCGAGGCCGGCACGGTTTTTTGGGCCGTCCCGCCGGGGGGTGCCGGAGAAATCTGCAGGTCATAGGATTCGATCGGTGAACCGTCGTTGGCCGGCGCGGTCCACGCGATGTCCAGTTCCTTGTCTCCGAAGGCCAGGACGGGCGGCGCCGGCTGCGCAGGCTGGGTGTCCGGGCGTGCGGGAGCGGAGAACGGTGACGGGTCGGAGGTTCCGTTGGCGTTGGTGGCTGTCACCGCAAAGGTGTACTCGACATTGTTGGTCAGTCCTGTCAGCGTGCAGGTTGTTGCAGCACATTCCTGGCTGAACCCTGCGGACCCGGTGACGGTGTAGCCGGTGATCGCAGCACCGTTGGCAGCAGGCGGATCCCAGGCCAGGACCACGGTGCGGCTGCGTGTGCTTTCCACGACCGGAGTGGCGGGCGCTTCGGGCCGGCCCTGCACGGTCAGCAGGATCTGCGCGGAAGCCTGGCGGTCCGGCTGTCCGGTCTTGTCCTGGATCCGGTATTGGACGCTCATGCTGCCCACAAAGTCAGCGTCCGGGGTCACCACCACGGAATCGCCCTGGATGCTGGCGGTGCCATTGCCGTCCGTAGTGGCTTCCACGATTTCCAGCGGGGTGTCCGGGAAGGGGTTGTCGTCATTGGCCAGCACGTTGACGCTCGCCGGCTTGCCCTGGACAGCATCGTCCACGGAATCGTCCGCGGCGACGGGGAGCGGCCGGGTAGAGGCCAACACCGCAAGGTCCACGCGTCCGGGCACAGGGTCGCTGCGCCCGTCCGTGACGGTCACGGCAAGCTGTCCCAGCGTGCCGACTGAGGCATTGTCTGCGGCCGAGACGGACAGGACCGAACCGGAAAGGCTCGCGTCGAAACCCTCGGGTACGGGACCGGCCAGGGCGAAGGTGAGTTTTCCGGCGTCAGCCGGGTTGGGGTCCGACGCCAGCGGTGCCAGGTCCAGGGTGACAGCGTCTTCGCCCTTGGCCGCTTCCAGCGAACCCGGGCTCATGGCGGGCGGCAGGTTCTGTTCCGGCAGCGGGATGACGTTGACCAGGATGGTCAGCGTAGCTTTGAGGCCTTCCGGATCATCCGGGCCCGAACCGTCCGTGACTTCAAAGGTGATGGAGCCAAGACCGGCGTAGTCCTCGTCCGCAGTGTAGGAAAGCGTGTCTTCGTCGGCCACCCAGGTATCCCGGTTGGAGGAGCCGATGGCGCTGACCTTGGCAGTTTCCGTGATCCGCGGCGCTCGGCCCTCCCGGACCTCGACCAGTTCGGCCAGATCGAGTTCGAGCGTGTCCGTCGCTTCGACTTCCTGGACGTCTGTGCTGCGAAGCGTCGGATACTGGGCGCTGAGGCCGGGAACCCAGATCACCGCCGTCGCCGTTCCTCCGTCCATGTCCTGGACCTGGTACGGAACGATCTGTGCTTCCTCGAGCAGTTCGACACGCACCTGGTCTCCCGTCGCGGCTGCCGTGGTCCGCGAGGGGTCCACGGAGACTGCCAGATCCTCGGCGACGCCGTCGGGATCCTCGTCATTCTCCAGCACGGCGACGTCCACGGCGGTGCGGCCGCGGATCTCCGCGACGCTCACCCGGTCATCCTGGGCCAGCGGTGCCAGCAGTTCAGCGTTCGGATCCGACACAACGGCGACGTTTCCATAGGCGGTTCCGCCGCGGTTGTCGCGCACGGCGTAGCGGATGTTGTAGGTGCCTGCTTCTGCGGGTGCCGTGAACCGGACCCGGTTATCCTCGGCCCGCGCTTCGGTTCCGCTCTCCTGCGAGCTGACGCCGTCGGGGTCAAGCGAGATCGGATCCCCGTCGGGATCGGAATCGTTCTGCAGTACCGGCACGGCCACTTCGCGCCCCGGGCGCACGGTCACGGCGTCGTTCACGGCCACGGGTTTTTGGTTGGCTTCCGCTACCGGAGCGATCCCCACGCGGACCGTGCCGGTGTTCACCAGCCCCAGCCTGTCCCGTACTTCATAGGTAAACGAGTCGGTGCCCGCCCCGGTGGCTGAAGCTGTGTAGTCGATGTAGTTGGGTCCCGGAACAGCTGCGCCGAGCCGGGGCGCTCCGCTGATCCCGCCGAGGAAGACCGAATCGCCATCCGCATCAAGGCCGTCCAGAGGCACTGGAATCCGTACGGTGCTTCCGGCGATCGCCCGGCCTTCCAGGTTCCTGGGCACCGGAGGAGTGTTTTTCTCGTCGTCGCGCGGCCGGATGTTGATGCGCACCTGGGCGGAGTCGCTCTGCCCGGTGGAGTCACGGACCTCGTATATCGCGTAGACCGTCTTGGCTGTTTCTCCGGCAACAAAGCGGAGCATGTTCCCGGAAGCAAAGAGCTGGCCGTCGGCCGGATCAACCCCCTGGGCCGGAACGGGGTTAAGCGTCAGTTCGTCGCCGCTGGGTGACACATCGTTCTCCAGGACGGGAATGTTCACCACGTCTCCGACCCGCACGGTAGCGGTGTCGGCTGAGGCCGACGGCGGGAGCAGGGTCCCCGGCCCGTCCACCGGCAGGACACTGACTTCGCCGGTGGCGCTGGCCGTGCCGTTGGAAACCATGTAGCTGATCGTTGCGGCTCCGGTGAGTCCGCGCACGTCGTGGATCTGCAGGATGTTGTGGTTCAGCACTGCGACGTCCAGCGGCGAACTGCTGCCCGTGCTGACGGACTGCACCACCAGCACTCCGCCGGTGGGGTCGGTGTCGTTGCCGAGCACGTCCACCAGCACATTGCCGCCGCGGGGAACCAGGGCCACGTCCCGCACCGCGACCGGAGCTCCCTGGCGGCCGGACTCGGCTGCATCCACCCGGATGAGCCCGCTGGCGCTCTGCGGACCGTTAGTGACGAGGTACTCGATGTAGTACGTCGCCGGATCTGTGGGAGTGAACGCGATGGAACCTGTCTCGTAGTCCGGCAGGAGTTCGGAGCCGTCCTCCGCATCGGCCTTGGCGAGGCTGAGCTGGCCGCCGGCGGGATCCAGGTCATTCTGGAGGGGGTACAGCGTGACGGGTTCACCCACGGTGGCGGTGAAGTGGTCGAAGTTGGTGACCGGGGGCAGGACCCCCGCGGGCCGGACATCGAACGTGACAGTGCCCGTGGCAATTTCAGCGCCGTCGGAGACCGTGACGGCAACGTCCTTGACGCCCTGCGTCTTTCCGATGTCCCGGAAGGTCAGCAATCCGTCGGACCTGGACCGCACCTGGTCCCCGTCAGCCGTGGGTTCCGCGGCCACCAGGACCAGGTCATCGCCGTCCGGGTCCATCCAGTCGTTGAGGATGTTCTGGCTGACTGACTGGCCCTGTTCGACCAGGATCTTCGTGGACCTCCGCGGTTCGGGCGGAGTGTTTTCGCTGGAACCGCGGACCTCCACGGTCGCACTGGCGGTTGCGCTGCCACCGCGGCCGTCGCTGACCTCGTACTCGAACGTGCTGGTCCCGGAGGCACCCGGAGGAACGACAAGCTGCAGTCCGGCACCGTTGTAGATCTGCTGGATTTCGCCGGCGGACGGCTGGCTGCCGGCGAGCCGGACCGTCAGAAGGTCGCCGTCAGGATCGGTGTCGTTGTCCAGGACGTTAAGGATGGTGGTGCGCCCGGCCCGGACCCCGAACCTGTCCTGCGAAGCGACGGGAGGACGGTTCTCTCCGGTCCGGTCCGGAAGGGTGTTCACCGGGTTCTCGCTGGCAGATTCTTCTTCGTCGTCGCTGGAGTCCTGCTTGGGCGGGATGACATCCCCCCAGTTGTCCACCAGCTGCATGTTTTCCAGCACCAGCCACACGCTGCCGCCGTTAATGTCGTTCAGCACCACGACAGACCGGTTGACCCGAAAGACAAGTTCCGAGGAGGTGCCGATCCCGGAGATCTCCTCGACGGAATCGTCAGCGTCGGAGTCACAGTCCCTGATGTAGGTGCCGGAACCGGCCCAGGCTGCGTGCAGGCAGGAATCCACCCGCACCGGTGCCGCGGGGACTCCCCCGCCGGCTACCGGGGTCACGGTCGCCTCTGAACCGTCCATCGGTTGCTTGATCAGTGCCGAAGCCGAGGCGATGGCCACAAAGTCGGCCTCGGGGCCGGAGTCCTGGAGCCGCGCGCCCTGGGTGTCGGGAAGGCTGACGATCCGTCCGCCGGGCAGGACCAGGGTTCCGGTTTCGGCGTCAAAGGCGACGGCGTCCTCCCCCACGGCTGCGACCTGGGTGTCGCCGAAGCCGCGAAGCTCCTCCGCCTCGGTGACCTCCGGCTCGCCGTAGCTGCCGTCCCCGGCGACCTGGTAGCCGAAGAGCCGACCCTCCCGCGGAGCCGCAACTACGGCGTAGCCGTCCGGCGACACTCCGGCAGCAACACCGGGCGAGTCCTGGAGCACGGGTTCGGCTTCGGTGTCGCTGAAGAAGGGCAGTGAGCCGGAGTCCATCAGCCAGACGGCCCCGGCTGCAGGATCGGTAACCGCGACCGCGGAGCCGCCCTGGGCGATGGTGGCCGACGCCGGCAACTGGACCTCGCTGCCGCGAGCCACGTTGGCGATGTCCACGGGCGAAACCTTGGACTGGTCGGTGTTGGCGTGGAAGACGGTGCCCTCATACTGCATGACGTCGAAGCCGTCGCTGTTGGCGGCATAGGCGCCGTCGAGCAGCCGGGCGGGGTAGTTCAGGTGGCCTACCATGCCCTGGGTCTGGTTGGTGACCCAGACGCCGCCGTCGTTCAGGTCGACGTCGGCACTGGCAAAGCCCGGATACAGAATGGCGCCGGCCACGACGGCACCCGTGGCGGCAATGGCCGAACCGATGGACACGGCCTTGCGGCGGGCGCGGCTTTGCGCAGGCGTGGCCCCCCTGAAGAACTGCACTTGCTTCCCCCCGTTACGAACCCCGAGACACGTCGGCGACACCCCGCCGTCGGCGTGCGGCGCCCGGTGCCCGGGCGGGCCGCGATTCGGCAGATAGTCGCATCAAGTCTCGCACATTGCCAAGTGGCTCGCCTGAAAATGACAAGCCTGCTTCATTCGGAAGCTGCTTGTCGGCCCGGAAGTTAGTCCAGCACCAGTCCCTGCCCGGTGCCCCGGGCGAGGGTGACAGGGTGGATCTCGCCGAAACCACGAACTGTGCGCGGCGAATGGGGTATGAGGATGAAACGCTCGTTATTGCGCAGTGCCGCTGCCGTGGACGCGTCGGTGAGCACCGTTCCCGGCTCTGCCAGCGAGGTCAGCCGCGAGGCAAGGTTCACCGTCGGGCCATAGATATCGCCCAGGCGGGAGAGCACCCTGCCCCACACCATGGCTACGCGCGCGGACGGGAGCAGTTCGTCCTCGGTGAAGGCCTTCGCCAGGGCCAGGGAGATTTCGGCGCCTGCCTCGGGCGTCTCAGCGTTAAAGAGGACTTCGTCGCCAATGGTCTTCACCAGCCGGCCGCCGCCCACCGAGATGATTTCCGAGCATTTGTGTTCAAACCGCTGGACCATCTGTGCCAGGGTCTTTTCGTTCATCTGGCGGGAAAGACTGGTGTAGGAAACCAGATCGGCAAACCCGACGGCCCGTGCCAGCGGGAGCGGGTTGTCATCGGTCTCCGAATCATGGCTGGCCAGGCCGGCCTCAGCACGCAGCGCCAGGCGCTGGATTGCGGCGTTCAGCTGCCGTTTCCACGCGTAGACCAGGGTTTTCTCAAGCGGCTCGATCAGGTCCGGCAGGGCTGCCACCAGCTTCTTCCGGGCCTCGGCGTCAGTGATCCCGCGCTGGACCACCATTTCTTCAACGAGGGCCTCAACCTGCCAGACAACCATCCTGTCCGTCATTTGGCCGATCGAGCGCATGATGGAAATCGCGGCCTCTTCGGTGAGCCGCTCCTCGCGGACCAGCTGAATCACGGTGCTCAGCGCGTCCTGGTCAGCCTCGGTGAAAAACACGGCGTCGTCGTCGAGGTTCGGGAAGCCCATGGCGCGCCACAGCTTGCGTGCCGAGAGCAGCGAGACTCCCGCGCCCGCTGCTGCTTCACGGCGCTTGAGGGTACGCGGGCCGCCAATCAGCTGCGCTTCCAGGCGCCGGACGTCTTCCCGGTCGATCGCTCCCGAGGCACCCGGCAGCACCGGTTTCTGCGGCATTGGCACCGCATTCATCGAGAGCGTCAGTGGTTCCGGCTCGGCGGCGGACTCAGGCACGTCCTGGCCCTGATCACTCATTGCCGCTCCATTCGTCGTAACCCATGCTTCCTTCAATATCTACACCATCGAACATCACGGTCATGGGCAGGTCTTCTATGGTGGCCAACACAATCGACTTGAACCGGTGGACTTCGGGCACCGCAGGGTAGTCGATGACCCTCCCGCGTCCCAGATCGATCCGGAGGGTTCCGGACCGCTGCATGCGCTGCAGTATCCCCTGCCGCGCTTCGAGTTGGTAGACGGAGGCCAGGGGGAGGTCGTGTTCCTGCCTACGGAGCACTCCGCGGCGCTGGATCAGGCGCCGGTTGGTCAGCACGTAGCGGGCGGCGTTCCAGCGGAACACGGCCGGCAGGCAGAAACGGACCAGGACCAGGACCACCAGCACGACGACGGCGGGAGCCAGCACTGGCGTCCACTCGGTGAGCGCAGCCGGAATCGTGTCCCGCCCGAGATACCCCAGGGCGAACCCGCCTGCCGCACATGCCAGTGCTGCAAGGAGGACCTGTTTGACCAGCGGCCCGGCATGCGGACGCGCTGAAACAATGACCTGTTCCCCCGGCTCCAGCCTCATCCGCACCGGAATCCGATGGTGTGCCCGCCGCTCATGCGCCGGCGGGCCTCAGGTGCACGACGTCGGCAGCGTTGACTGTCTGCCGCACGCCGTCGCCGTCAATGATCAGGAGCGCCCCATGGGCGTCGAGGCCGGTGGCGCGGCCCTGCAGCTCCGCTCCGCCGGGCAGGTGCGCGCGGACTTCCTGCCCCAGTGTCACCATGCGCCCGGCGACGTTGTCCAGGAGGGATCCGCCAGCGGACCAGGGCGCTGAAGCATCCCCGTCGACAGCGCAGAACGCCCGGTAGTCCAAGTTGAACCGCAGCAGGTAGTCCTCCAGCAGGATGTTCCTGTCAGTGGTTGATGCGTACTCCATCAACAGGCTGGTGCCCGTGCTGACCGGCTGGTCTTCGTCAGTGAGGGAAACATTAAGTCCCACACCCACCACTACGGCAGGAGGATTGCCTGAGCTGTCCGGCACCAGCTGTGCCAGGACCCCGGCCAGCTTGCGTCCATCGACCATGACGTCGTTCGGCCATTTAAGCCGCGGCTCCACTCCTGTCCGGCCGCCCACTGCCCTGGACAGCGACAGTGCCGCCAGCAGGGAGAGCCACCCGTACGACTGGGTCGGCAACGGGCGGCCCTGTGCATTAACAGGGCGCAGCAGCACACTGACGAAAAGGGACGAGCGTTCCGGTGCCTGCCAGACGCGGTCCAGGCGGCCCCTCCCGGCGGTTTGCAGCTCGGCAGTCAGGACGGAAAAGTCCGGATAGTCACGCGGCGACAACCGGGCGCTGTCGGCAAGATCGGTGTTGGTGGAGCCTGTTTCCTGCACGACATCGAGCCGGGGCAGCGGGCCTGCAGGGCCCACAAGGCTGGCCCGCAGCCGCTCCGGCTCCAACGGTGGTCGCTCCATGCTGGAGTAGCGCAGATCCATATTTTCGATATTACGCGCCCCCTCCCCCATCCCGGGGCTGCACTGCCGTGCCCGGCCCCCCCCCGCCCGGCCCCCCCCCCCCCCCCCCGCCCCCCCCCCCCCCCCCCCCCCCCCGGCCAGGCTGAACCGCCCTAGAGGAAGAAGTCGGCCATCAGCTTGTCTTCCGGTGCGCCGAGGCTGTACCTGGTGAAGTCCGTGATGCCTTCCTCGCGCAGGACCTGCTCGTCCGTGTAGAAGTTGCCGGTGGCAACGCGCCCGGGGCGCGTGAGGATGGCATGCGCGGCGTCGGCCATGATGTCTGCGCTGCGGGACACGCGTGCCAGTTCCGATCCGCCGGGCATGTTGCGGATCGCTGCGGTGTCGATCGAGGTGCAGGGCCAGAGCGAATTCACGCCGATCCCGTCCTTCTTCAACTCCTCAGCCAGGCCCAGGGTGGTCAGGGACATGCCGTACTTGGCCATGGTGTAGGCAAGGTAGCTGCCGGCCCATTTGGGGTCCAGGTTCAACGGCGGGGAGAGCGTCAGGATGTGGGCGTTGTCCGAGTCGCGCAGTGCCGGCAGGGCCGTCTTGGAGAGCAGGAACGTGCCGCGGGCGTTGATGTCCTGCATCAGGTCGTAGCTCTTCATGCTCACGTCGTCCGTCTTGCGCAGGTCGATCGCGGAGGCGTTGTTGAGCACAATGTCGATTCCGCCGAACTGTTCCACAGTGGCGGCGACAGCCTTCTCGACGTCTTCGTCGCGGCGAACGTCGCCAATGATCGGCAGCGCCTTGCCGCCGGCAGCTTCCAGCTGTTCGGCCGCGGTGTAGACCGTGCCTTCAAGCTTAGGGTGCGGCTGCGCGGTCTTGGCGAGCATCGCAATGTTGGCGCCGTCGGCCGCGGCCCGGAGGGCGATGGCCAGACCGATTCCCCGGCTGCCGCCGGACATGAGGATGGTGCGTCCGGCCAGCGAACGCGGAGAAGAAGATGGTGTGGTCGAGGTCATACGGACAGGGTAATGCACCCGCAGGAAAAATGTTACTCACCAGTAACATCCATCCCGGAAGAAGACGGCCACCCTCCGACGCCGACGGCAGTCCGGCTCTTCACCCAGCCAAGGCGCGGGGACACAAATTGTAGGTTTCCTACACCCGCTGGGCGTGTTGGCGCTCACTAGACTGGGTGAATCGCCCGCACACTTGTAAGAAACCTACTGAAGCAGCTGCGCAGGGCGTTGGGGTGGCGATCCGCCCGCCATCCGTCAGACCCAGCACCGGAGAGTAAATGAGCATCGACCAGGACATCGATCTGCAGACAACCGCCGGGAAGATCGCCGACTTCCGGCGCCGCCAGGCCCAGGCCGAATTCCCCTCCGGCGCAGCCGCAGTCGAAAAACAGCATGCCCGCGGCAAGCACACTGCCCGCGAGCGCATCGACTTGCTCCTGGACGAAGGCTCCTTCGTGGAATTCGATGCGCTGGCAGTGCACCGCTCCACGGCGTTCGGCATGGAGAAGAAGAAGCCGGTGGGCGACGGACTGGTCTCCGGCTACGGCACCGTGGACGGACGGCCTGTGGCGGTCTACAGCCAGGACTTCGCGGTGTACGGCGGATCGCTGAGCCAGGTCAACGGCGAAAAGATCGTCAAGGTCCAGGAGTTTGCCCTGCGCAACGGCTGCCCGGTCATCGGCATCCTCGACGGCGGCGGCGCCCGCATCCAGGAGGGCGTCGCCTCCCTGGCGATGTTCGCCGATATCTTCCGCAACAATGTCCACGCCTCCGGCGTCGTACCCCAGATCTCACTGATCATGGGCCCGTCCGCCGGCGGCGCGGCATACTCCCCCGCCCTGACCGACTTCGTGGTGATGGTGGACAAGACATCCCACATGTTCATCACCGGACCGGACGTCATTAAAGCGGTCACGGGTGAGGACGTGGACATGGAAACGCTCGGCGGCGCCCGGCAGCACAACGCCACCACCGGCACCTCCGCGTACCTCGCCTCGGACGAAGAGGACGCGATCGACTTTGTCCGCGAACTGCTGGACTTCCTCCCGAGCAACAATCTCGCCGAAGCACCCCTGACGCCGTTTGCGCAGGACGAGGAGATCAACGACGGGGACCTGGCCCTGGATGAGCTGATTCCCGATTCGGCAAACCAGCCCTACGACATCCGCACCGTGATCGAGCAGGTGGTGGATGATGGCCACTTCCTGGAGATGCAGTCCCTGTACGCACCGAACGTCATCATCGGCTACGGCAGGTTGGAAGGGCATACGGTCGGCGTCGTCGCCAACCAGCCCCTGCAGTTCGCCGGGACCTTGGACATCGCCGCCTCGGAAAAGGCGGCTAGGTTCGTGCGCCACTGCGATGCCTTCAACATTCCCATCCTGACCTTCGTGGATGTTCCCGGCTTCCTTCCGGGCAAGGACCAGGAGTTCAACGGAATCATCCGCCGCGGCGCCAAGCTGCTCTATGCCTACGCTGAAGCCACGGTTCCCAAACTGACCGTCATCACCCGCAAGGCTTACGGCGGCGCCTACATCGTGATGGGCTCCAAGAAACTCGGTGCGGACCTGAACCTGGCCTGGCCCACGGCCCAGATCGGCGTCATGGGCGCGCAGGGTGCAGTGAACATCCTCTACCGCAGCCAACTGGCGGCCGCCGCAGCAGACGGGCAGGACGTCGATGAAGTCCGCCAGGGCTACATCAATGCCTACGAAGAAGAACTGCTGAATCCCTACCAGTCGGCCGAGCTCGGGTATGTGGATGCCGTGATCGCGCCGTCGGAAACCCGGCTTCAGCTGATCCGCGGGCTGCGGGTGCTGCGCGAAAAGCGTGCCTCGCTGCCGCACAAGAAGCACGGGAACATCCCGCTGTGAGCATCGTCAGCGAACCGGATTTCGAACCCGCAGCCCAGCCGCTGCTGCAGGTCCTCGCAGGCAGTCCCACGGACGAGGAACTGGCGGCACTGACCGCCGTCGTCCTGGGCCTGGGCGCGGGCGCACCGGACCCGGCAGCGCCTGTGCTGCGCGATCCGGCAACGACCCGCAGGGCGTGGACCAGGCGCCGCCAGCTGAGCCTGAGGCCCGCTCCGGGGCCGGGCGCATGGCGGCGCACCTACCGCTGACACGCTAGGCTCGGGCATGTGACTGAACAGACAACTTCATCAGATTCCCTGTCCAACGCCGGTTCGCGCACGCCAACTGCAATCGACGCCGTCGCCGAAGCTTTCACCGAGAACCTGCTGCGGCTGGACCCGTCCTTCGCCACTTCGCTCGGCATCCCCGGGCACGAGACCGAATACGCGGACTACTCGCCGGCCGGACTGGTATCCACCGCCGAAGTAATCAGCGAAACCCTTGAGCGGCTTGAGGACCTGCAGCCCGTTGACGACGTTGATGCCGTCACCCTTGACGCCATGCGTGAGCGGCTCGGCCTGGCACTGGAGATCCACGAATCCGGCTGGGACCTCGCCGACCTGAACAACATCGCCTCCCCGGCACAGGACATCCGCGCAGTCTTCGACCTGATGCCCACCGACACCGTCGAAGCCTGGGAGCACATCTCGGGCCGCCTGCACAACCTCCCCGACGCTGTCGCCGGGTACATCGTTTCCCTGCGCAGCGGAGCCGAGCGCGGCCTGGTCGCTGCGCGCCGCCAGGTCTCGATCGTGATGGAGCAGGCCGGCAAGTACGCCGAAGAAGGCGGCTTCTTTGATTCGTTCGCTGCCGACGCAGCACTGCCGGACGGTTCGGAGCTGCCCGACGCACTCAAGGCCTCACTGCGCCAGAACGCCGACGGCGCCCGCGCCGCCTACCGCTCGCTCGTGGACTTCCTCGGCGGCGAGCTGCTCCCCCAGGCACCGGAGAAGGACGCTGTCGGCGCTGAGCGCTACGCACTGTTCTCCCGCCAGTTCCTCGGCTCGGCCGTCGATCTGGAGGAGACTTATGCCTGGGGCGTCGCAGAACTGGACCGCATCATCGCTGAACAGGAAGAGGTGGCCAACCAGATCAAGGAAGGCGCTTCCGTCCGGGAAGCAATGGACCTGCTCGACGCCGATCCGCAGCGCCAGCTGCACGGCACGCGTGAGCTGCAGGCCTGGATGCAGGAACTCTCCGACCGCGCCGTCGAAGAACTCTCGCAGAGCCACTTCGAGATCACCGGCCCGATGCGCAAGCTCGAATGCATGATCGCCCCCACCAATGAGGGCGGCATCTACTACACGGGTCCCAGCGAGGACTTCTCCCGGCCCGGCCGCATGTGGTGGTCCGTACCGGAAGGCGAAGACAGCTTCACCACGTGGAAGGAAACCACCACGGTCTACCACGAGGGCGTTCCGGGCCACCACCTGCAGATTGCCACTGCAACCGCTGCACGGGACACCTTGAACAGCTGGCGCCGCAACGTCTGCTGGGTCTCCGGCCACGGCGAGGGCTGGGCACTGTACGCCGAGCGCCTCATGGAGGAACTCGGCTACCTCTCCGATCCCGGAGACCGGATGGGCATGCTGGACGCCCAGCGCATGCGGGCAGCCCGCGTGGTTTTCGACATCGGCGTCCACCTGGAACTGGAAGTCCCCGAGCGGTGGGGATCGGGCACCTGGACCCCGGAGAAGGGCTACGACTTCCTGAAGCAGAATATTGCCATTTCGGAAGGCCAGCTGAACTTCGAGTTCACGCGCTACCTTGGCTGGCCGGGACAGGCACCGGCGTACAAGCTGGGCCAGCGGCTCTGGGAGCAGATTCGCGACGAGGTCCGCGACCGCGAGGGCGACTCCTTCGATGCAAAGGCTTTCCACACGCGCGCACTGCGCCTTGGCTCTGTCGGCCTGGACACGCTGCGCCGCGCACTGCTGGATAGCTAGCCTGCACTGCTGGGTAGCTAGCCTGCACTGACGCCCGGCCGGGTTTCCGGCGGGGCGTTTTTGCTGCCTGCAGGCACCCTCCCGGATGGGACAATCGTCACAGTGCGTCCGGGAATAGGATTTCTGTTCCGCAGACCCGCGCCACAGAATGCTTGTGTGCCCAGCAATCCGAAGGCCTGGACGTCCGCTGCTGCGTAACATTTCGCAATACCGAAAATGCTCTGGTATGCGCTGCCGTCTAGCATCGAACGGTGACATCACCACAGACCTCCCCACAGTCCCCTGCCGCAGCCGAGACCCGGCGCAGGCTTCCGCGCTGGGCCACATCGTTTGGCCCGCAGATCATCGCAGCCCTGCTGGTCGGCCTCGGCCTGGGCCTGCTGGCCAAGAACATGGGCACCGTTGACGGTGAGCCCAACTGGCTCACCACCACGCTTTCGACTATCGGCTCGAGCTACGTCTCGCTGCTGAAGGCCGCCGTCGTCCCGCTGATCTTCACCGCCGTCGTGAGTTCAATTGCCAACCTGCGCCAGGTCTCCAACGCCGCACGGCTGGCCTGGCAGACGCTGCTCTGGTTCGCCATCACCGCACTGATCGCCGTTGCGATCGGCATTGCCCTGGGTGTGGTGATGCAGCCCGGAGCCAACGCTGACGCCACCGCCCCGGAAGGCTACGACGGCGGCACCGGCAGCTGGGTCGGTTTCCTCACCGGCCTCATCCCGGGCAACTTCCTGGGCCTGACCGCGTCAACCACGGAAACGCTCACGACCTCGCTGAACTTCAACGTGCTGCAGGTCCTGGTCATCGCCATCGCCGTCGGCATTGCCGCCCTGAAGGTCGGCAAGCCTGCCGCACCGTTCCTGGCGCTGAACGCCTCGGCCCTGGCCGTTATCCAGAAGGTCCTGTGGTGGATCATCCGGCTGGCCCCGCTGGGCACTGTTGGCCTGATCGGCCGAGCCGTGGCCACCTACGGCTGGGACACCATCGGCTCGCTGGGCACCTTCACGCTGGCCATCTACGTGGGCCTGGCGATCGTCCTGTTCGTGGTCTACCCCGTGCTGATCAAGGCACACGGCCTCTCGGTGCGCCAGTGGTTCTCCGGCGCCTGGCCCGCGATCCAGCTTGCCTTCGTCTCCCGGTCCTCCGTGGGAACCCTGCCCCTGACGCAGCGGGTCACTGAGCGGAACCTCGGTGTTCCCCGGGCCTACGCCTCCTTCTCCGTGCCGCTGGGCGCCACCACCAAGATGGACGGCTGCGCCGCAATCTACCCGGCGATCTCGGCGATCTTCGTGGCCCAGTTCTTCGGCATTGACCTCAGCATCGGGCAGTACCTGCTCATCGCTGTCGTTGCCGTCCTGGGCTCCGCGGCAACCGCCGGAACCACCGGCGCCGTCGTGATGCTGACCCTGACCCTGTCCACGCTGGGCCTGCCGCTTGAAGGCGTGGCGCTGCTGCTCGCCGTCGACCCCATCCTGGACATGGGCCGCACCGCAGTGAACGTGGCCGGACAGACTGTTGTGCCCACCATCGTGGCCAAGCGCAACGGCCTGCTGCAGCCGGAACTGTACAACGCCAAGCGCAATGGCGACCCGTTTGCTGACGACTCGGCTGCCATCGATCCCGAAGAGACTGAACTTTCGGCACAGGAACGGACACCTGCAACATCCGATGCTGGCGCTGCGGCTGCCAGCAGGTAAGGTTCAGGTACTCGCACTTCCTTTGGGAATGGCCGCTCCGACGCCGGAGCGGCCATTCCTTTTTTCGGTGCCTGCCCGCCGGGCGCACTAGGCTGGGATGCGTGACTGACCTGACGCTCATCCTTGCTTCCGCTTCCCCCGCCCGCACCAAACTCCTGAACAACGCCGGCATTGCCCACCGCGTGCTCGTGTCCGATGTCGACGAGGACGCGGTCACGGCCCGCTACGGACTGACCGATCCGCATGACACGGCACTGCTGCTGGCCCGCGCCAAGGCTGAAGCTGTCGCTTCCCTGCCGGAGGCCGACGGCGCCCTGGTCCTCGGCTGCGACTCCGTCTTCGAGTTCGACGGCGAAGCCCACGGAAAGCCCTGGGAGCCGGAGGTTGCCCGCGAGCGGATCCGGCGGATGAGCGGGAACGTCGGAGTGCTCCACACGGGCCACTGGCTCGTGGACTGCCGTGACACCGACGAGGACGGCTCCGGAGCGACCCTCGGCGCGGTCAGCTCGGCCGAGGTGCACTTTGCGAAGCTCCTCGATGACGAGATCGAGGCCTACATTGCCACCGGGGAACCCCTTGCCGTAGCGGGATCGTTCACCATCGATTCCCTGGGCGGGGCCTTCATCGAGAAGGTCGTCGGCGATCCGCACGCCGTCGTTGGCCTGTCCGTTTCCACGCTGCGCCACCTGCTTGCCAGCGCCGGCGTTGGCGTGACGTCGCTCTGGAAGTAGCGCTGGCGCTGGGGGCCTGGTGCCGCCCCGCAACTTTCGGGGAGATAACGTCGCCTAGCGCCGCCGTCATCTGTACTGAGACAGCAGGGTTCCGTACCGGAAGGCCTGCGGTCATCTGTTGCTGCAATACCGCCGCTTAGCCCGCTCTCGATTCATCCATTGCTGCACTAACGTCGCTCTGAGCACCTGAAAGCGACGTTAGCGCAGCAACAGATTCACAGATGCCCTCAAACCTGCGTTATTGCAGCAAAGGATGGGCGACAGTGCAAAGACCTGTGAGCACCATGAACACCTCCCAGGCCCCGCGAGCCCCTTTCGGCGCGAACGCCCCTCCCGCAGGTCACTGCCCAGGTGCCGCAAACCGCCGTCAAAACTGCGCTGCTGTGGATAACTCAAGCAGGAGATGCAGGAACAGGGTAGAAACGGGCAATGCGCACGCCCCAACCCCTTCCGCAGCCGCTGTCTGATCCCTTTCTGGTTGAGCACGCGCTGCGCCTTGGTGTGACTCCCGGACGGCTGCGCAGCTCAGATCTTCGCACTCCCAGTCGTGGAATCCGGGTGCCAAAGAACAGGGAGACCACGGGTCTGCCTGCTGAGCTGGCTGCCAGTTGCCGACCTTATCTTGAGCTTTTCCCCGACGCGGTCCTCAGCCACACGACTGCGGCCAGGCTCCACGGCATCCCGCTGCCGCCGTCGTACCGGAATGAACAATTCCTGCATCTCACCCGCCCTGCGAACGCCGGGAGTACCACCCGCCGGCACATCCGCAGCCACCGGTCGCGTCTGGAGGACTTCGACGTCGTCCAGCCGGCGCCTGGGCTCCGGCTCACGTCTGAAACGCGCACGTTTGTCGACCTCGCCCGGATCCTGGATTTACCCGATCTCACCGCAGCCGGCGACTGGCTCGTCTCAGAGCATGGACGCAGCTATGGACAAGTCCGCCATGCCGTAGTCGGCCTTGAAGAACTGCGCAGCTACGTCAACAGCCTGAGGTGGATCCCCGGTATCCGAGCTGCCCGCCATGCCCTTGATCTGGTGCGCGTTGGCGTGGATTCCCCGCCCGAGACATACCTCCGGCTCATGCTGCACGATGCCGGGCTGCCGGAGTTCCAGCCGAACATCCCGCTGCTGGACGCGGCCGGCAGGCCTGTCCTGTGGACTGACCTGGGCTGTCCGGAATTCCGCACCAGTGTGGAATATGACGGCGCGCATCACCTGACCGGCGAACAGCAGATGAAGGACCACAACCGTGACCTGCTCGTCAGCGAACTCGGATGGCACCAGGTCAAGGTCTCGGCAGCGGATATGCGCCGCGGTTCCGCGTGGGTGGCGCGAAAAGTCATCCGGGGCCTGAGCCTTGGAGGGTGGGCCCAAGAGCAGGCCACGTTGTGAGGGCGGAGGGTCCCGTTCGCGTCCGCCCGGCGTCCCCGTTACGTACCCGACAAGTCACCCCGCCAAGGATCGGATTGTAGGGTCCCCACAACTAAACCCGCCGCCCCACGCAGAAACAGCACGGTTTATGGCGGGACACGACAAAATCACGCTAGGCTCCGAACAGATCAAAAGGAGCCAGTGCATTTCATGAGCCAGAACACCGCCGCCCTGCTGGGCAAGGTCCTGATTGCCAACCGCGGAGAGATCGCCGTCCGGATTATCCGGGCCGCACGCGACGAAGGCATCGCGACTGTAGCCGTCTACGCCGACCCGGACCTGGACGCTTTGCACGTCCGTCTTGCAGATGAGGCGTATGCCCTGGGCGGCAGCACAGCTGCGGAGTCCTACCTGGACATGGACAAGATCCTCGCCGCGGCAAAACGCGCCGGGGCAGACGCCATCCACCCGGGCTACGGCTTCCTGTCCGAGAATGCCGGGTTCGCCCGCCGGGTCATCGACGCCGGACTGACCTGGATCGGCCCGTCGCCCGAAGCCATCGAACAGCTCGGCGACAAAGTCCAGGCCCGGCACCTTGCGGCGAAAGTCGGCGCTCCCCTGGTTCCGGGAACGCCGGATCCGGTATCCAGCGCGGACGAAGTGCTTGCCTTTGCTCAGGAGTACGGCCTGCCCGTAGCTATCAAGGCGGCCTTCGGCGGCGGCGGACGAGGCATCAAGGTGGCCCGCACGCTGGAGGAAATCCCCGAGCTGTACGACTCCGCCGTCCGCGAAGCCACTGCTGCCTTCGGCCGCGGAGAGTGCTTCATCGAACGTTTCCTCGACGCCCCGCGCCACGTCGAAACCCAGTGCCTGGCCGACGCGCACGGCAACGTCGTCGTCGTCTCGACCCGCGACTGCTCGCTGCAGCGCCGCAACCAGAAACTGGTCGAAGAAGCGCCGGCCCCCTTCCTCTCCGAAGACCAGGTCCGCGCCCTGTATGACTCCTCCAAGGCCCTGCTGCGCGAAGCCGGCTACCAGGGCGCCGGGACGTGCGAATTCCTCGTCGGCACCGACGGCACCATTTCCTTCCTGGAGGTCAACACCCGGCTTCAGGTAGAGCACCCCGTCTCCGAGGAAGTGACCGGCATCGACCTGGTGCGCGAGCAGTTCCGCATCGCCCGCGGGGAAGAACTGGGCTACTCCGACCCCGAAATCCGTGGTCACTCCATCGAATTCCGCATCAACGGCGAAGACGCCGGACGCGGCTTCATGCCTTCCCCCGGCACCGTGGAAACCCTGCGCCTGCCCACGGGCCCCGGCGTGCGCGTCGATTCCGGCATCGAGGCAGGTGAGACGGTGGGCGGGAACTTCGATTCGATGCTTGCCAAGCTGATCGTCACCGGAGCCACCCGTACCCAGGCCCTCCAGCGCGCCCGCCGCGCCCTGCAGGAAATGGAAATCACCGGCCTGCCGACGGTGCTGCCGTTCCATGCCGCCGTCGTCGCTGATCCCGCGTTCGCGCCCGAGGAGGGTCCGTTCAGTGTCCACACCCGCTGGATCGAGACGGAATTCAACAACACCATAGAGCCCTGGTCCGGCGAGCCGGCCATCGGGAACGACGACGACAGCGCACGCCAGCGCCACACCGTTGAGGTGGGAGGCAAACGGCTTGAGGTCGTGCTGCCTGCCGGCCTGGCGCCGTCGAACGGACGCAGTGCTGCCCCGGCCAACGGCAAGCAGCGCAAAGGCCGCGCCCGGACGTCCTCCGCGGCGGCAACAGGCAATGAGCTGACGTCCCCGATGCAGGGAACGATCGTGAAGGTCGCCGTCCAAGACGGAACCGTCGTCGCCGAAGGGGACCTGGTGGTGGTGCTGGAAGCCATGAAGATGGAGCAGCCGCTCACCGCCCACAAGGCCGGCACCGTCACTGGCCTCACGGCGCTGCCGGGGGCTACCGTCTCCGCGGGTGCAGTCATCGCTGCCATCGTCGACTAGGACGGCGCACAGAAGAGCACACCGGCAAGAACGCGAAAGGCCCGGATCCATACGGATCCGGGCCTTTCGCTTACCAGCAGTAAAACCTAGCTGGAGTGGTTTACGTAGTCCACGTCCTTGGTTTCGCGGGTCACCCACAGTGCGATGAAGGTCAGGATCGCCATGGAGGAGAGGTAGACACCTACCAGCCACGGGCTGCCGTCAGCGGCCTGCCACAGCGCCACAGCGATGAACGGGGCAACGGCTGCACCGAGGATCGAGGAAACGTTGTAGGCGATGGCCGAACCGGTGTAGCGGACATTGGTCGGGAACAGCTCCGGCAGGACGGCGCCCATCGGCCCGAACGTCAGGCCCATCAGCGTGAAGCCGATGATCAGCAGCGCCATGGTGCCCACGAAGCCGCCGCCGAACAGCGGGTCGAACGTAAAGCCGAAGACGAAGATCGCGGCGGTGACCCAGAGCAGGGTCTTGCGGCGGCCGTACTTCTCGGCCAGCGGGCCGGCAACCATGGTGAAGATGCCGAAGAAGACGACGCCGACGATCAGCATGATCAGGAAGTCGTTGCGGGCGTAGCCCAGGCCTGCCGCGAACGAGTCCGGGTCGAAGGCCTTCCCTGCAGCTTCAGCCTTGGCGGCAGCTTCTTCCTCAGACTTGGCAGCGGTGCCGTAGGAGAGGGTGAAGGTGGTCATCAGGTAGAAGAGCACGTAGGTGGCCAGCATGATGAAGGTGCCGGCGATCATCGGACGCCAGGAGAACTTGAACGCGGCGGCCAGGGGCAGCTTGCTCACTTCACCCGAATCGACAACCTTCTGGAAGGCAGGTGTTTCCACCAGCTTCAGGCGGACGTAGAGGCCGATGATGACCATTACGGCGCTGGCGAGGAACGGAATGCGCCAGCCCCAGGCCATGAACTGCTCTTCAGCCAGGTTGAAGCTCAGGATCAGGAACAGGCCGTTGGCCAGGATGAAGCCGATCGGAGCGCCAAGCTGCGGGAAGGTGCCGTAGATGGCGCGCTTGTTCGCGGGGGCGTTCTCGGTGGCCAGCAGGGCCGCACCGGACCATTCGCCGCCGAGGGCCAGGCCCTGGGCAAAACGCATGACGACCAGCAGGGCCGGGGCCCAGAAGGTCCAGCCGTCCATGTTTGCCGTCGGCAGGCAGCCGATGAGGAAGGTTGCGATGCCCATGGTCAGCAGCGACGCGACCAGCGTTCCCTTGCGGCCCACCTTGTCGCCGAAGTGCCCAAACACAATCGATCCGAGCGGACGGGCGATGAAGGCGACGCCGAAGACGGCGAAGGAGGACAGCAGTGCTGTGACACCTTCGGCATTCGGGAAGAAGAGGATGGGGAAGACGAGGACTGCGGCGGTCGCGTAGACGTAGAAGTCGTAGAACTCGATGGAGGTGCCAACCAGGGACGCTACGATCACGCGTCCGCGGGAGTTGGCCGGTGCCTTTTCAGCTTCGGCGCTGGAAGTGTTTGTTGACATGGCAAGTCTTTCGGGTGCGGTTGGAAAGTACGATCATCCTAAAACCCACCGTCCGCCATTCGGACATTTGTCCACAATGTGGACGTAACGTTGGACAAACCCTGAAATTCCGCGCAAAAGCCCGCCCCCGGAACGTGCATCCATCCGGTCCGCCCGGGCCCACTTCCACCGAGATAGCAGAAACTGCCCGTATCAGGGCTGATACGGGCAGTTTCTGCTATCTCGTTTTGGGGGCGTTAGATATGCACGTGCAGGCGCCGCGCAGCCTCGGAGATGGAGCCCGTCAGCGAGGGATAGACCGTGAAGGTGTTGGCGACGTCGTCAACGTGCAGCTTCTGCGTGACCGCCAGCGCAATCGGGAAGATCAGTTCCGAGGCACGGGGCCCGACCACAACGCCGCCGATCACGGTTCCGGAGCCCTTGCGGGCAATGATCTTCACGAACCCTTCCTTGACGTCCATCATCTTCGCCCGCGCGTTGGTGTGCAGCGAGAGCTTGATGACGTCGCCCTGGTAACGTCCGGCGGCAATATCCGCTTCGGACACACCCACGGACGCAATTTCCGGAGAGGTGAAGATGTTCGAGGCAACGTGCTTGAGCTTCAGCGGCTTCACGCTGTCCCCCATCAGATGGGCGATCGCAATGCGTCCCTGCATCGCGGCGACCGAGGCCAGGTTGAAGACGCCCGTGCAGTCGCCGGCAGCGTAGACGTTCGGCGCCGTGGTGCGCGAGACGCCGTCAACCTTGATCTGTCCCTGCTCATCCAGGGCGACTCCGGCCTCTTCGAGGCCGATGCCCTGCGTATTGGGAATGGCGCCGACGGCGACGAGGCAGTGGGAACCCTGCACGGTGCGCCCGTCGGAGAGCGTGACCAGCACACCGTCACCGGTGTTCTTCACCGAATCGGCGCGGGAACGGGAGAGCACGGTCATGCCACGGGCCTGGAAGACGTCCTCCAGGACGCGCGCGGCGTCAGCGTCTTCACCGGGCAGCACGCGGTCACGGCTGGAGATCAGCGTGACGCGTGCGCCAAGGCCGTTGTAGGCGGAAGCGAACTCAGCGCCGGTGACGCCGGACCCGATGACGATCAGGTGCTCGGGAACTTCCGTCAGGTTGTAGATCTGCTTCCAGGTGAAGATCCGCTCGCCGTCCGGCATGGATGTGTCGAGTTCGCGGGGATTGGCGCCGGTCGAGATGAGGAGCGCTTCGGCTTCTACCGTGGTGACGGTTCCGTCGTCCGTGGCGACTTCGATCCGCTTGTTATCCAGCAGCCGGCCTTCGCCCAGCACCACCTTCACGCCCATGCGTTCCAGCGTCCGCCGGATGTCGTTGGACTGCTCCTTGGCCAGCGCCAGCAGGCGGTGGTTGACCATCTTCAGGTCCGCTTCGGCGGGCTTGGCAGCGTTGCCAAAGTCGACGCCAAGATTGGAGGCGGAGCTGAAACGGGTCATCACGTCCGCGGTGGCAATGAGGGTCTTGGAAGGTACGACGTCGGTGAGGACGGCGGAGCCGCCCAGCCCGTTGCGCTCCACAATGGTTACGTCTGCGCCTAGTGACGCCGCCACCATGGCTGCCTCGTAGCCGCCCGGGCCGCCGCCGAGGATCGCAATTTTTCGGGCAGTAAAATCTAGTTGGCTCGTCACAAGGGTCCATTCTGTCCCATCGGGGGGAACGTCTCAAACGAACCGTGCCCGGGAGCGGCCGCGCCGACCACCAACAAGCGGTAAGTTGTACGGGTGAGCTACGACGATCCCTTTGAACTTGCACAGCAGGCAGCAGCGTACATCGCCGATAAAACCGGTGTACCCAGCCACGACATCGCCCTGGTCTTGGGCAGTGGATGGGGTGACGCAGCAGACCTGATCGGTGAGACCACTGCCACGCTGCCGGCGTCGGACATTCCCGGTTTTTCGGCCCCGGCCGTCCAGGGGCATGTGGGGACCATCCGGTCCGTACTGACGCCCGGAGGCAAGCGCGCCCTCATCCTGGGTGCCCGCACGCACTACTACGAGGGCAAAGGCGTCCGCGCCGTCGTCCACGGCGTGCGGACCGCCGCTGCTGCCGGCGCGAAGGTCATGGTCCTCACCAACGGGTGCGGCGGCCTGAACCTGGACTGGGCTCCTGGCACCCCCGTGCTCATCAGCGACCATCTCAACCTGACGGCCGCCTCGCCGCTGGAGGGCGCGACCTTCGTCGACCTGACGGACCTCTACTCCCCCAGGCTCCGCGACCTCGCCCGAACCGTTGATCCCACCCTTGCCGAAGGTGTCTACGCCCAGTTCCCCGGCCCGCACTACGAAACCCCCGCGGAAGTCCGCTATGCCAAGACCATCGGCGCGGACCTGGTGGGCATGTCCACCGCGCTGGAAGCCATTGCTGCCCGCCATGCCGGCATGGAGGTCTTCGGCATCAGCCTGGTGACCAACCTGGCCGCAGGCATCAGCCCGGAGCCCCTGAGCCATCAGGAAGTGCTGGAAGCCGGTGCCGAAGCCGGCCCGCGTATTTCCAAGCTGCTCGCCGGCATCATCGGCGCCCTGTAGCGCCGCCCTTATCCGATCTGAGGCACCCAATGACCTTGACTGCGATGGAACGCGAAGAACTGTTCAGCGAAGCCCGGAACTGGGCCGACACGGACCCCGATCCGGCCACGGCCGCTGAGCTGCGGGCCCTGCTGGCCGAAGCCGAAAACGGAACAGGCGCGGCCCTGGAGGAACTGACGGACCGGTTCTCCGGCACCCTGGAGTTCGGCACCGCCGGCCTGCGCGCCGCACTCGGTGCCGGCCCGCGGCGCATGAACCGCGCCGTCGTCCGGCGCACCGCAGCCGGAATTGCTTCCTTCCTGCAGGACAGGTCCGAGGGCTGGATCCCCAGCGCCGTCATCGGCTACGACGCACGGCACAACTCGAAGGCGTTTGCCCTGGAAACAGCCGCGGTCTTCAGCGCCGCGGGCATCGAAGCCTTCCTGCTTCCCTGCACGCTGCCGACGCCGGTGCTCGCCTACGCGGTCCGTGCCCTCGATACGGACGCCGGAGTGATGGTCACCGCCAGCCACAACCCGGCACAGGACAACGGCTACAAGGTGTACCTGGGCGGGCGCACGGTGAAGGGTCCGGGACGCGGCGCGCAGATCGTCCCGCCTTATGACGCCGAGATTGCCGCGCGCATCGACTACACGCTGCCCCTCTCCTCGATCGAGACTGCTCCCGAGGGCTGGACCGACGTCTCCGAGTCGATCGCAGCCGATTACATCAACGCCGTCGACGGACTGGTAAACCGCGACGGCTACCCGGCCCGGGACCTCAAAATCGTCCTCACCCCGATGCACGGTGTCGGCGGGGAAACCATGATGTCGGTGCTGCGGGACGCAGGGTTCTCCTCGGTGACGCTTGTGGCTGCACAGGCAGAACCCGACCCTGACTTCCCGACCGTGGCCTTCCCCAACCCGGAGGAACCCGGCGCGTTGGACCTGGCAGTGGGCATGGCAGCCGAAACGGGTGCCGACATTGTCCTGGCCAATGACCCGGATGCCGACCGGGCCGCCGTCGCCGCCCAGGACCCTGCTACCGGCCAGTGGCGGATGCTGCGCGGGGATGAAACCGGGGCCCTGCTGGGTGCGCACATTGCCGGCCGGATCCGGTCCGGGCACCACCGCCTGCGCGCGGACTCCAAGACTCCCGTCTTCGCAAACTCGATCGTCTCCTCCCGGCTGCTGGCCCGCATTGCCGCTTCGGCCGGATTCGCCCATCAGGAAACGCTGACCGGCTTCAAGTGGATTTCACGGGTCCCCGGCCTTGTGTACGGGTATGAGGAAGCCCTGGGATACTGCGTGGCGCCGGCGCTCGTCAGGGACAAGGACGGCATCTCTGCCGGCCTGCTGATCGCGGAACTGGCTGCCTCCCTGAAAGCTGCCGGCCGCACGGTGTTCGACATGCTTGATGATCTTGCGCTGGAACACGGGCTGCATGCTTCGGACCAGCTTTCGGTGCGGGTAGCGGACCTCTCCCTCATTCCGCAGATGATGACGCGCCTGCGCGAACAACCGCCGTCCTCCCTCGCCGGTTCCCAGGTGGTGACCGCCGTCGACCTCTCAGCCGGCTCCGAAGCGCTGCCTCCGACCGACGGCCTGCTCTACCTGACGGAGGACGGCACCCGGATCATCGTCCGGCCGTCGGGGACCGAGCCTAAGCTCAAGTGCTACCTGGAAGTCATCGAGCCCGTTGACGGCCGTGAAGGCTTGGAACGTGCGCGTGCCGCCGCTGCGGCCCGTCTGGCCGCCGCCAAGGACGACATCGCTGCCGCCCTGGGGCTGGAGGCCTGACCCGACGCTTTATCCGGCTGCCGTGGAATTCGCGGATACCTGAACCAGGGGAAGCACAGCTCCCGTTTCCAGGATTTCGGCAATCTGCCCCGCGGCGAGCGGCCTGCTGAAATAGTAGCCCTGGCCGCTTCGGCAGCCCAGGACCAACAGGTCCGCAGCTTGGTCCAGGGTCTCGATCCCTTCGAAGACCGCTTCCATGCCGGCCGCCTGGATCAGGCCGTGGACGGCATCCACAAAGTGCCGCTGGCCCGGATCAGCGCTGATGTCACGGATCAGGCTGCGGTCCACCTTCACGGTGTGGACCGGCAGCCGGCGCAGGTAGCTGATGGAGGAATAGCCGGTCCCGAAGTCGTCAATTTCAATGCCGACGCCGAGGGCGCTGAGTGACCGGAGGGAATACATTTCGACGTCGCCGCCGCTGACGAACGCGCTTTCGGTGATTTCGATGACCAGGCGGCTGGGACTGATTCCGGTTTCGGCAAGCGTCTGCCTGACGTGGTCCACCAGGTCCAGCCGCTGCAGTTCCATCGCCGAGAGGTTGACCCGGACCTTGAAGTCCGGTGCCAAATCCAGCTCCGCTTCCCAGCGGGCCACCTGTTCCAGGGCCGCCCGCAGCACCCACCGGCCCAGATCCAGGATGATCCCGGTCTCCTCGGCGATTGGAATGAAGTCATCCGGCATGACGAGTCCGCGTTGCGGGTGCTGCCATCGGATCAGCGCCTCGACGCCGATCATCCGGCCGGTGGCAAGCTCAACGACGGGCTGGTAGTCCAGGAAGAGCTCATCGCGCCCCACGCCCTGGCGCAGCTCCGCAGCCATGTCACGGCGCAGCTGGCGGGAGTAGAGCATGACCGGCTCGAATGCCTTGCTTTGGCCCCTCCCGGCTTCCTTCGCAGCGTACATAGCGGTGTCCGCCCGGACCATGATGTCTTCGGCGCTCTCCCCTGCCAGCCCGGCATGTGCGCCGATGCTGGCTCGGGGCCAGACGTCGAGCTCCTCGACCCGAATGCATTCCACGAGGGCGTCCTGCACCCGTGCGGCCACGCCCATGGCGGTGGTGAGGCTGGTTTCGGGAAGCAGGACGGCGAACTCGTCGCCGCCCAGCCGCGCCACGGTATCCCCGCGGCGGACCGCCCAGCGGATCCTGCGAGCTACTTCAACGAGCACCTGGTCGCCGGTCTGATGGCCGAAGTTGTCATTGATGTCCTTGAACGCGTCCAGGTCGATCATGAGGACCGAAGGCCGCCTGGCACCGTCCTCGGACGCCAGGAGAGCTGCTTCGATCCCGTGCATCAGCGCAGTGCGGTTCGCCATCCCGGTCAGGGCATCGCTCATGGCCATCCGCTGCATCTGCCGGTGTGCCGCCTGCAGTTCGATGGTCCGCGACTCGACCCGTTCCTCGAACTCCTGGTAAACGGAATTGAGTTCTTCGGCCAGCAGGTTGATCCCGGTAATAACGGCGTCAACGTCGTCCCGGTTGGGCGAGGTGGGGATCCTGGTGCTCAGGTCTCCAGCAGCAATCCGGACTATGCCGTCGACTACTTGCTGCAGTCGTGTATCTGCCGGCTGACCATCCGTCATTTCGTCCGGCTCTCCAGCCACGACAGGGCTTCACTCTTTGAAGAGAAGTACCGGGTGGGGCACGGCGGGAGGTCACCGCCCAGCAGGAAGTTCGCAATGACACGGTCCACCTGTGAGGTGCCGACGACGGCGACGGCGGATGCCTTGCGCGCCGCTCCGAAGACGCTGCGGGCGCTGCGGGTGAGGGATTCAACGCCCGTGATCTCCAGCAGGAGGGGAATGAATCCGGATCCGGCAAGCTCATCGAATTCCTCCGCCGCGCGGGCGGCGATCCCGCCGGTGATGACTTCGCCTGCCGGCAGGATAATGGTGGCAAAACCATCCTCTGAGAAGACTTCGGCGTAGCCCTCTTCGGCAGGCTGGATCCTGCGGGTGCCTCCCCCAGGCACCGGCGCAGCGCTGTTGATGACCGTCATGCGGTCCCTCCAGCCCGGGCTCCGCCGCGCGCGTGGCCCGGATTAGTGCCGTTCCACGGTCCGAGACTCAGAACTTCATGCATTCCCATGTTTCCCCCCAAAAACCAAAGGTACCTCAGTTGTCCGCCGATGAGCGTGGATTACCACTAAATTCGGATCCGTTTTCCGTCCGTTGTCCGTCCGCAAGCGAATCATTGGCTCGCCCTGGCGCCACCAGTAGCTGTTTATGAAAGGCCCGTGCTTGTGAAGCCCTCGCAGCCGCACCGGCCTTATCAAAGAGTGCAGCGCTGGCCGACACTTGCTTGTCTGCCTCCATCAGGTCGCCCTCATCAGCGACTATACGTGCCATGAGAAACCGGGCCTCGGCCTCGCCATGAGGAGCCATCAAATGAGCGTCAGAGAGGACCGGTTCCATTTGTTGCCTGGCACACGAAATGTCACCCGTAAGGTACGTCCAATAAGCCCTGGTCATGGCAACGTCAAGTTGGTCCTGCGGTGTTCCTCCAGCGATGGACAGGGCCATCTCTGCACGTTCTATGCACTGCAGTGTTTCAGGCTCGACCAAGTCGGCCGTCAAACGCATGAAGGCCGATGCCTTATTGAATAGGGCCCAAAGACTCACGTCGCTACCGGGCGAGAGTTTCGAGGCAGCGAGGTCGTGGTAGTGGGTAGCTTCACGGTTTTCACCTTTGAGAAAGGCAACGTTCCCTATCGCCCAGTACGCTTTGCCTACCTTTTCCATTCCTGGTTCTTCACGGACCATTTCGGCAAGGATTTGCGCTTCGCTCCACGCATCATCGAGATTGCCACTCACGCCGAGAGCCGCCACCAGTGCCTGCTGGGCTTCCACCTTGCCGCGTCCACCATGGCCAATGTCTGCAGATTCGACCGCGGCATCTCTCGCCACCGCCAAAGCTTGTGGCAGGTGGCCTATGCCTTGCAGACCCAGAGACAGGAGAGCTTTGGCTTTCCCTCCGAACTCCGGGTCATTTTTCGACAACGGATGCTCTGTTAAGAGCCGCGCAGTTTCCGTGCACCCGTCCATGTCCCCAAGCTCCAGTTGACACTCTCCGTAGAGGAACGTCATACGCCACCACCCAGCTTCGTCACTGCCCGATGACGCAATGTCAGCAGCGGCTTTAGCCAACAACATGGCACCCCGATAGTCCCGACGATCCCATGACTGCCGAGCTTTGTACTCATTTAAGATGAAATCGTCGATCATTCAGGTCTCGGAACTTTCTAGTTATGTTGCTCTAGTCGCAGAGATGCGACTGTTATCAATTTTGCGTCCTGCGGTGCGCGGCGTCCAACGTTACGCTCACTCGAGCGAGCGCTCCAAGCATAGTCCTGCGCAAGATTTCCCCAATTTTTATTAGTTTCCCGTCATGTGTGTCTGCAGGTAGGTATAGTTTGAAAGTCATCAACTGGGCATCACTCTCACTAGGAGAACTTCATGAAGAAACTCGGTGCATCCCTTCTTCTCGCCGCCGCCATTACGGCAGTCGGCGTAGCCGCACCCGCTAACGCAGCCCCTTCCTTCGGCAGCGGCACCGTCGTATCACCTTTGGTTGGAATGTGGCCGAACTAAGCTTCAAAATGAAGGGCCGGGTCGTAATCTTCGGATTATTGCCCGGCTTTTCTTTTTGCACGTGCAATGCCGGGGCCCTCAGCCAGACCCGGACACCGGGTCACACGCCCTCATATGGGAGACTGGAAGCCCAGTTTGGAAAGGACCGCCATGCCCACGAACGCCGCGCCCAACGAGACTCCGCAGACCGCAGACCTCGCCTCATACATCGACCACACCCTGCTCAAGCCTGAGGCGTCCCGCGAAGACATCCTCCGCGTGTGTGAAGAAGCCGCCCAGTACGGTTTCAAATCCGTGTGTGTGAACCCGCTGTGGGTAAGCACCGTCCACACGGCATTGAAGGACAGCGGTGTGGATACCTGCTCAGTCATCGGCTTTCCGCTGGGCGCCTCCACCACGGAGGTCAAGGTTTTCGAAGCCCAGGGCGCGCTCCAGGACGGCGCTGACGAAATCGACATGGTCATCGACATTGCCGCAGCCCGCCGCGGCGACCGGGAGGCACTGGTGCGCGACATCGCCGCCGTCGCCGATGCTGTCCACGAAAAGGACGCCCTCCTGAAGGTCATCATCGAGACTGCGCTGCTGACGGACGAGCAGAAAGTCCTCGCCTGCGAGGCTTCGGTCGAAGCCGGCGCTGACTTCGTGAAGACGTCCACCGGCTTCAACGGAGGTGGGGCGACTGTGGAAGACGTCGCCTTGATGCGCCGGACCGTCGGGCCTGACTTGGGCGTTAAGGCTTCCGGCGGCGTTCGCAGCCGCGAAGATGCCCTCGCCATGATCAACGCCGGAGCCACGCGAATTGGAGCGAGCTCCGGAATCGCTATTGTTAAGGGTGGTAACGGCGGGTCCGGCTACTGATCCGTCCGCCGCTGAAAACTTTTTGAAACGGAGAAACTCCCATGGCAGGAACTAGAGCCAAGCAGCCCACTCACTCGGGCGAAGGACACCTGGTCAAGAACCTCGTTACGTTCGTCGTCTTCTTCGGGCTGTTCCTCGCCTCGATCTACTCGCTGAACTGGCTGACCCTGGACGTTGTATGGCCGATGGTGGTCTGCCTCGTCGTCGGCACGCTCGTCTACCTGATCCCGTTCATGATGGGCCGCTCGGACACCACCACTGAACTGGCTGAAGGCAAGTCGCACAACGAGTAGCCTTTCAGGCTTCTGGTAACGGCAAAGGCACCCGGGATTTCCAGCGTGCCGTTGCCGTTCCCGGACGAAGTCCGGTACTTAGGACCTCCAGCCGTGCGAGTAACATTCGACAGGAAACAAGTAGTAAGTACTCTTAGTACCTGCCGCTCCTGGTTCCTATTGTTGCGCGCATGAGCACAACACTGAGCCGCAGGGAATGGCGCCGGGAACGCAGCCGGCAGCAGCGCTTCACCCGTATCTCCTATTCAGCGATCGGCGCCCTGGTGCTGGCAGCGATGATAGTTTTCGCCGTCGCGGTCACCCAGTAGCGGTGGGGCCCAACAGGCCTCAGACCCGGGAACTCCACGAGTGACGGGGATCCTTCGAATACCAGTCCCACGCCAGAAGTTCCGGCACCATGGTCTCCACCAGGACCGCAGTCAGCCAGCGGTCCTGGCCCGGATAGGTCACCGACATCTTCGCTTCGGGGAAGCTTCCGCCCACTGAGACAATCGCTGCGCCACGGGGGGCCATCCAATCCAGCGCCTGCTGGTCCCACGCGGACCCCGCGAATACCAGGGCACGGTAGTCCAGAGTCTTGGACAAGTAGACATCCACGTGAGACCAGTCGCCTGTCTCACTGCCGAACGCCGGCCGCCGCGGAACCTCGCGCAGCATCAGGGATCCCTGCTCTGCGCTGGACCGCCGCTCAGCGGGAGCGAGCAGGAAGACGCCGTCGGGACCCAGCAACACGTCGGAGGCCTGAGGCAGCCACTCTCCGGAAGAGGCCAGCAGCTCCCGGTTCCCTGCGGCAGCCAGGCGCGCCGTCTCGCCCAGGTTCCCAAACGAAGCGCCAAAACTTTCCAGGAGGGCGGCCATGACCAGGACGGAATGCCGGAAGTTCCGGCAGGAGATTCCCGAGACCTCCTCCCCCACATTCAGCGGCACAACGAAATCCGCCATGGCAGCCAAGCGCGAGTCCGCGTTGTTCGTTACGGCCACCAGCCTGCCGGCGCCCTGGTAACGCTCCGCAGCAGCCAGCACTTCCACACTGGAGCCGGTGGCAGAGACGGCTACCACCAGAAGGTCAGGAGAAGGGGCAGGCAAGAGCACAGTGCTGGCCAGCTCGACCTGGACGTTCAGGCCGTCAGCCCTGGCCTGGCGGGCCACTGTGGCGGCAGCGTACGCACTGGAGCCCATGGCAAGAACCAGCAGACGGTCCGCTTGCGGCAGCTGCGCCAGGCCGGGGTATCCGCTTTCCAGCATCGGTGCGAGTTCTTCGAGATAGTCCGGGACCTTGTTCAGGTCGTCTGCAAAGCGGGCGGTGTCCACGCGGGCTCCTTGTGCTGTGATGTCTGGTCAGGGGTAAATCGGTGAGTGATGGCTCCGTCCGCGGCATACCCCCAACGAGGCAGGAAGCGGTGTGCGTAGATGAGTTCCCGCAATAGCTGTTCAGCGATGAGCCCCGGGAGCATTGCCTCATCCAGAAGGTCCGTAGCGCCGGCTTCCCGAACTGCCCTGCGGTAGGACGCCACCATTTCCCCGGTGGCGGCCCGAGACCAGCCATACAGCCGCTGCAGCGCTTCCGAACCCGATGCCTGGATTCTCTTGGCAGCCACGGACGCAACCATGTCGAAGCTAGCTGCGAGATGCGCGACGTCGCGGGCAGCTGTGTCCGGCAGGTCGCGTTCGGCAGCTGACAGCTGCGGATCGCCGTCGAAATCAAGCAGCCAGTAATTACCGCCGGCGCGCAGGATTTGACCGACGTGCAGGTCACCGTGCAGGTCGAACGCCGGAGCAGCTGTTTCCGGAATTGCTTCCAGGATGTCCTTCAGTCCGGGCGCACGGCGGGCAAGCCGGAGACCCGGGTTCCCCCCGGTCACGGACAGTGCCTGGTCGAGGACGCCCGACGCCCGCTTCCGCACCTGCGCGGCTGCAGGCGGCGCGGCCGCACCGGCTCCCAGCAGCACAGTGTGGACTTCGGCAATAAGCCGTCCCAGCACCGCAGGCCACCCCGGCGCCTCGCCGCCCTGGAACCAGGACACGACGTCATCCACTGCCCAGCTCCAGCCATCCGCGGCATCCGGAACGACGGCGCTGACCAGGGCGAGTGTCCCCTGCCCCCGCGCCGGGTGGTGCCAGTCCAAGGACCCGAAGTATCCCGGGACGGCCTCCACACCCGCTTCCGCGAGACGGGTCAGCAGCCGCGCAGACCGGTTCGCTCCACCCCAGGAACGGACGAGCTTGACGATTTTGTCCCCGCCGACGACGACGGACAGGTTGGTCATGTCCACGCCAACAGCGGATTCGACGGTGGAAGGAGTACCGGCCGGCAACGGAGTCCGCACTATCCGGATCTCCCCCGGTGAGCATGCAAGGCCTTCCGGCGTACCGGACAGAACCGCTGCGACCAGGTCAGCGGCCAGCCCCGCTCCGGCGGCAGCCGGCTCTCCTCCGGGCCCCAGCGGGGTGAGCGCGCCGTCGCATTCCAGGCGGATGCGGCCGTGCGGGGTCCTTATTTCGTCCATAACCCCACCCTCACATTCCTTACACAGAAGTTTCAAGAACCGTTTGTTAAATGCTTGTTACGGCCGAAAATAACCGTTGTATTCCTTGAACTCTAGTGCAAAGATCAGATTCACCAACCAAAGCCCAGGTGACGTGTGCCACTGACGTCCAGAAGGAGTGACCGTGAGTTTCGAGCACATCAAGCGCAGTGCTGTCGCCGTGACAGCAGTCCTGGCACTGTCTGCCTGCGGCGGCGGAAGCGAACCGGCGGGCCTGGATCCCGAGGCAGACATCAGCCAGCAGGAGCTTGTGGTCGGCATCTGGGCCGACTACTACCCCGAGGACCTCGCGGAGACCTTCGAGGCTGAGACCGGCGTGCCGGTGCAAATCGTCCACCACGCCACGAATGAAGAAATCATGGCCAAGCTGACCGCCGGTGGCGACTCCGGAATCGACGTCGCCTTCGTCTCCGGGCAGTACGCCCAGGCCCTCAATGAAGGCGGGATGCTCCAGGAACTGGACCACTCCCTCATTCCCAACATTGAGAACCTCTACCCGGAGGCCATGGAAATGGCGTACGACGACGGCAACACCTTCTCCCTGCCGTATGCGTGGGGAACCACCGGCCTCTGCTACCGCTCGGACCTGCTGCCCGCGGAACCGACGTCCTGGAATGACCTCCTGGAACCGTCCGCCGAAGTGGCCGGGAAGACCACCATGCTCTCCACGGAACGCTGGATGGCCCTGCCGGCACTGAAGGCGCTCGGCTACTCAGTGAACTCCGAAGATCCCGCTGAACTCGAGGCAGTAAAGGAGCAGCTCACCGCCACCAAACCCACCCTGCTCTCCTTCGATGACACCACCTTCTACTCCAAGCTCGTCACGGGCGAAGCCGTGCTGACCGAGGCCTGGGACGGCTGGTGCAACTACGGCATCACCGAGGACCCGAACATCAAGTTCACCGTTCCCGACGAGGGCAGCGATCTCTGGGTGGACACCATGACCGTGCTGAAGTCTTCGCAGAACAAGGAAGCCGCCATGGCGTTCCTGAACTACGTGCTGGAACCGGAGGTTCACTCCTGGGCCGCGGAGAACATCCTCTACAAGGTACCCAACAAGGCGGCCATGGAAGCGCTGGATCCGGAACTGCTGACCACGTACCCGAACCTGGCCATGACCCCTGCCGAGCTGGCGGAGCAGGAAGTCATTGTTGACCTGGGTGATTACAGCACCGAGTACACCCGCCTCGCCACGGAAATCTCCGCGAAGTAGCTTCCCGTGCCTGCTTTCCGCTCCGCAGCCTCCGGCGCCGCCTGGCGCCGGAGGCTGGCCGGACTCCCCCTCCTGGGGCCCGGCGTTCTCGTCCTGTTTGTGCTGGCCGTCCTGCCGGTGGCACTGGTCACCGTCTATGCCTTCTTTGAGCGCGGCCGGTTTGGCGGCGTCGAGTACAACTTCACGCTGGATAACTTCGTCCGGCTGGCCGACCCGCTGTACCTGGGCGTGGTGCTCAAATCCATCCTCATCGCAGGTGCTGCCACCGCCATCGCCCTGCTCATCGGCTACCCCGCCGCCCTCTTCATCGCCCGGCTGCCCAAACGCTGGCGAACCCTGGCACTGATCGCCGTCCTGCTGCCGTTCTGGACCAATTTCCTGATCCGCACCTACGCGTGGATCCTGCTGCTGAACAATGCCGGCTGGATCAACCAGGGCCTGCAGTGGCTGGGCATTACCAGCGAGCCGGTGGCCATGCTCTACACCGAGCCGGCCGTCGTCGTCGGCCTGGTGTACATGTACCTGCCGCTGATGATCCTGCCCCTGTACGCCTCGCTGTCCTCGCAGGACCCGCAGCTGAGTGAAGCCGCCATCAACCTGGGGTCCTCCCCGTTCCGGGTCTTCCGCACCATCACGCTGCCGCTTTCCGCGCCCGGGGCACTGACAGGCTGCATCTTCGTGTTTGTGCCGGCCATGGGCAACTTCATCATTCCGGAGCTGATCGGCGGCGGTAAGACCGTGCTGATCGGCAACCTCATCCGCGACCAGTTCCTCAAGGCCCGCGACTGGCCCTTCGGTGCGGCACTGGCGCTGGTGATGACTGCGTTCCTGGTGCTGCTGCTGGTGCTCCAGCAGCGCGCATCCCGCGCCGTCAGTGAAGGCAAGACCCCTCGGAAGGCGGACGCATGAGCACCACCGCAGCCACATCCGGCACCGCAGGAACCCAGGCAACGCCCGGAGCACGCCGCCGCGGCGCCCGGCCCGGGCGCCGCTGGCACCTGCGGCTGCCGTTCTGGGGCGCCATCGCGTTCCTGTACCTGCCGATCCTCGTGGTCACGGCCATGTCCTTCAACGCCTCCTCCAATCTGTTTTCCTGGTCCGGGTTCTCGTTGAAGTGGTACGCGGAGGTCTTCCGCTCCCCGGAGATCCTCGCGTCCCTGGGCAACACGCTGGTGGTGGCCGCCGCTGCGGCAGTCCTGGCCACGGTGCTGGGCACCCTGACCGCCGTCGGAATCCACCGCTACACGAAGGGCGGGCTGATCCGGGCGATCGCCATTGCGCCGGCCATGCTGCCGGACCTGCTCCTGGCGATCGGGCTGCTGAGCCTGTTCACGCTGTTGAACTTCACCCTGGGCCTGCTCTCGGTGATTCTGGCGCACACCGTGTTCGCCATGGCGTTTGTCACCGCGATCGTCCTGGCCCGGCTGGCCCAGGTGGATCCCAGCCTGGAGGAGGCCTCCCGCGACCTGGGCGCCTCCCCGGCGCGGACGCTGCTGCGGGTCACCGTTCCGCAGCTGGGCCCGGCGATCATTTCCGGCGGGCTGCTGGCCTTCACGCTGTCCCTGGACGAATTCGTGATCGCTTTCTTCACTACCAGCCCCACCGTCTCCACCCTGCCCATCAACATCTACTCGATGGTGCGCTTCGGCGTCTCCCCCGAGATCAATGCCCTTGCCACCATGCTGCTGGGCCTGACCGTCCTGGCGGTCCTCGGCACACAGCGACTGACCAAGATTGCGGACTCACTATGACCACCGGACCTGCTCCCGTTCCCGGACCGCAGCCGCTGCTGGCGCTGCGCGGACTCAGCCACAGCTACGGCTCCGTCCAGGCCCTCCACGGAATCGACCTGGACATTGCCGACAACGAGTTCTTTTCCCTGCTGGGACCTTCCGGCTGCGGCAAGAGCACCCTGCTGCGTTCCATCGCCGGCTTCGAGACCCCTGCTGAAGGAGAGATCCTTCTCGACGGCGGTCCGCTCACCCGGCTTCCGGCCCACCGCCGCCCGGTGAACATGATGTTCCAGTCCTATGCCCTCTTTCCCCACCTGAGTGTGGAGAGGAATGTGGCTTACGGACTGGAGGCGGAGGGCATGGGCAAGGCGGAGGTACGCCGCCGGGTCGGTGAGGTACTGGAGACCATCGGACTGACCAAATTCGCCAAACGCCGGCCCAGCCAGCTCTCGGGCGGCCAGCGCCAGCGGGTTGCCCTGGCCCGGGCAATCGTCAAGCGTCCGCGCCTGCTGTTGCTCGATGAGCCGCTTTCGGCCCTGGACCGCAAGGTCAGGGCGGAAATGCAGCTGGAGCTCAAGCGCCTGCAGCATGAGGCAGGCATGACGTTCGTGGTGGTCACGCATGACCAGGAAGAAGCCATGTCCATGGCGGACCGAGTGGCAGTGCTCAACGGCGGCCGGCTGGAGCAGGTCGACACCCCTGTCGGCCTCTATTCGGCACCGGCGTCCCGCTTCGTCGCTGACTTCATCGGTTCCGCCAACCTGCTCGACGGCACGGCAGTGGCCGGGGGCATCCTGCTGGAATCCGGGTTGGTCCTTGCTGTGGACCACGGGCTTTCTGCGGGAAGCGCCGCGACGGCGGTCATCCGCCCGGAGGATGTTGTCCTGACCGCCCCCGGGGCCGGCATCCTGGACGGGACGGTGCTGGACACCTACTTCCTCGGCGGCACCTCCACCGTGGCGGTTCGGGTCTCGGGTGTTCCCGCCCCGTTCATATGTACCCTGCGCTCCGTCCACGTGCCGATGCGCGGTTCGGAGATCGGCCTCATTGTCGACGCTGCCCGCACGGTTGCCGTGGCAGATGACCGCGGCGCCGCCTCGCTGGAGGCAGTTGCTCAGGAAACCGTCAGCTCATGAGCGGTGGCAATGCGCGCATAGTCGGCAATCAGGCCTGCAGCCGCTTCGGCATCAATGCTGGGGTGGCGGGCAATGATCCGGTAACCGTAGGCGTCTTCCAGGGCCACCAGGTTGCGGGCCACGGCCAGCGGGTCCTGGGCCAGGGTGAAGACGCCGCGGGCGGCACCCTGCTCGAGGACCACCAGGTACATGCCGACCTGCCGCTCGTACAGCGAGGTCAGCAGGGTTGCGGTGACCGGATGGTTGCCCGCAGATCCGCCGAGGGCACAGAGCATGGCGACCTGCGCGTCGTCCGGCCCCGAGGGCAGGCCGGAGCGGATCAGGGCCAGCAGCCTGGCCGCCGGGTCATCGGGCAGCGAAGCGAGCATCTGCACCCGCTGTTCGTAGAAGCGTTCCATCGCCTCCCGGTTGGCCTCGAGCATCAGGTCGTCAAGGTTCGGGTAGTAGTACAGCACCGCCCCGCTGGTCAGCCCGGCTTCCTCCGCGACGCGGTTCAGCCGCGCACCGTCAGGGCCGTGCTTGGCCACCGCCCGCTGCGCGGCCGCCACGATTTCGCTGCGGCGTGCGGTCTGGTTCTTCGGGCGTGCCATGTGAAACCTTCCTCGATTGCTGATTTACCACAATAGGGCACATTCGGCGAAACACGAACTTCCACAAAAGTAATTTCAATCACTCACTGTTTCCAGGAGGCACCCGTTGACAAATTCACGGACTTTTCTTTTCATGCCGGAAAGCGCTTACGGCCCTACGAATAATTGCATTGGTATTGGCAATGAGCTCCTCAAGCGCGGCCACCGTGTTGTCTTCGCGGCTGAGTCGTCTTGGCGGGGCAAGCTTGCCGCGCTGGGGTTTGAGGAGGCCCTGGTGGACTTCGCTCCTCCGGCGGACGAGTCGGAGGACGCCGGGGCGGGAGATTTCTGGAAGGAATACATCAAAGCCATCTCCCCGGAATTCAGGAAATCCACGCTGGAGCAGGCCGAAACTGTTATCCGCCCCATCTGGGAAGGCGCAATTGACGGCGCCAAGTACTGCGAGCCTGAATTGCGCCGCATTATTGCGGAAGTAAATCCCGATGTCATCATCGAAGACAACGTGGTTGCCTTTCCCGCGCTGGTGACCGCGGGGAAGCCATTCGTCCGGATGGTCTCCTGCAACCCGCTGGAAATAACCGGCCCAGGGATTGCTCCTGCTTATTCCGGGCTGGGCCTGGACGACGAAAGCGCGTGGGAGGAATACCGCGCCGAGTACGAGCGCACCCACAAGGACCTCTGGGAAGACTTCAATGCCTGGGTCCAGGAGCAGGGTGCACCCGCACTGCCCCGGCTCGAGTTCATCCACTCCGGCGTCCACAACATCTACGTTTACCCCGAGGAGCTGGACTACACCGGCAGCCGCCCCCTCGGCGAAGACTGGACCCGGGTGGACTCCGCCGTGCGGGAAACCGAGTCCTCCGTCGAGCTTCCGGAGCACTTCCTGGACGGCACCAAGCCGCTGGTCTACTTCAGCCTGGGCTCCCTGGGCGGCGCCGACGTTGAACTCATGCAGCGCACCGTGGACATCCTGGCCACCGCCGGGGAATACAACTTCATTGTCTCCAAGGGTCCGCTGCATGAGGAGATCACCCTCGCGGAGAACATGTGGGGCGCGGAGTTCCTGCCGCAGACCCGCATCATCCCCCTGGTGGACCTGGTGATCACCCACGGCGGCAACAACACCACCACCGAGGCCCTGCACTTCGGCAACCCGATGATTCTGCTGCCGCTGTTCTGGGACCAGTACGACAACGCCCAGCGCGTCCATGAATCCGGCTACGGCCGCCGGCTGGACACTTACACCTGCACGCCGGAGGAACTGCTGGGCTCCATCGCCGAGCTGCTGGGCGACACTGAGCTGCTGGCCCGCTGCCGTGCAGCCGGGGAAAGGATCCGCGCCGTCGACGGCCTGTCAGCCGCGGCAACCGCCCTGGAAAACGTCGCCGCTTTCCACTGACCGCAATCCATCACCACATCACCACCAATGCAAGGAACCACCATGGCCTCCGGAACTTTCATCTCCAACGACTACCGCGCCTCCGCCGGCGAAGAGCAGGAACTCATTAATCCAGCCACCGGCGAAGTCTCCGGCACCCTCACCGCATCCACCGTGGACGACGTCGACTCCGCCGTCGCTGCCGCCCGCGGCGCCGCGGCGGGCTGGGCTGCCCAGACCCCGGGCCAGCGTGCCCGCGTACTGCTGAAGCTCGCCGACGCGCTCGAAGCCGACGGTGAAGCGCTCACCGAACTGGAAGTCACCGAGGGCGGCAAACCCTGGACCACCGTGCTGGACGGGGAAATCCCCTTCGGCGCGGACAACCTGCGGTTCTTCGCCGGAGCGGCCCGGTCCGTGGACGGCACCGGCGCCGGAGTGTTTTCCGACGGTTTCACCTCCATGATGGTCCGCCGGCCCGTGGGCGTGGTTGCCGGCATTACGCCGTGGAACTTCCCGCTGATCATGGCCCTGTGGAAGGCCGGCCCCGCGCTGGCCGCCGGCAACACTGTCATCCTCAAGCCTGCCCCGCTGACTCCCGGCTCCACGCTCCGGCTCGCTGAGCTGGCTGCCTCCGCCGGGCTGCCTGCCGGTGTGCTGAACGTGGTGACCGGCGGCGGGGACATCGGCTCTGCCCTGGCCGGACACCGCGGTGTGGACATGGTCTCGGTAACCGGGTCCACGGCCACCGGACGGGCGGTCATGCAGGGAGCGGTCAAGGACGTCAAGCGGGTGCACCTGGAGCTGGGCGGCAAGGCCCCGGCCCTGGTCTTCGCCGACGCCGACGTGGCCCAGATGGCCCGCGCCGTCGCCCTCGGTGCCACCTACAACACCGGCCAGGACTGCACCGCAGCCACCCGCGTGTATATCCACCGGAGCATTTTTGACGACGCCATTGCGGCCCTTCGCGCGGAGCTCAAAGGCATCAACATCGGCGACCCCCACGATCCCGCCACCCACATCGGCCCGCTGATCTCGGCAGCACACCGGGAGAAGGTGGCCGGGTTCGTCAGCCGGGCGGTCGACGCCGGCGCCCAGGCGTTGGAGGGCGGCTCCCCGCTGGCGGGCCCGGGCTTCTACTTCCCGCCCACCCTCGTGGTGGGTGCAGCACAGTCCTCGGAACTGGTGCAGGGAGAGATCTTCGGTCCGGTCCTGGTGGCCCTGCCCTTCGACACCGAGGAGGACGCCGTCGCGCTGGCCAATGACAGCGCCTACGGCCTGGCTTCCTCGGTTTGGACCGCCGACGTCGGACGTGCCATCCGTGTCAGCCACCAGCTGGAAGTGGGCGTCACCTGGATCAACGACCACCTGCCGCTGGCCTCGGAGGCACCACACGGCGGTGTGAAGGGATCCGGCTTCGGCAAGGACATGAGCATTGAACCGCTGCTGGACTACTCCGTGACCCGCCACCTGATGATCCGCCATGCCGTACCGCCGGAAACCACGGGCTACCGCCCGGCCTGATCCGGCCTCTGCATACACCTGCGAACCACCACCGATCGAAAGCAGATATCGTGCCCCGCACCACCCCGACCACCTACGAGCTGGCCGAGCAGCGCATCCCGGCCGCAACCGTCACTGCAGCCCTTGCCGGAGCAACGCCCGAACCCTATTGGCTGGACCGCCCCGAACGGCCGGCTCCCCTGCCGCCGCTGGATTCCCGGATTTCCGCTGACCTTGTTGTGGTCGGCGGCGGATACACCGGGCTCTGGACGGCGCTCCTGTCCAAGGAGCGAAATCCCTCGGCCTCCGTCGTGCTGCTGGAGGGGAGAGAAGTGGGCTGGGCAGCGTCGGGCCGCAACGGCGGTTTTGTCTCGGCCAGCCTGACCCACGGCTACAGCAACGGCGTCAAGCACCTGCCCAAGGAGGTGGACCTGCTCAAGGACATGGGAGACGAGAACCTGGCCGAGTTCGCCGAGACGATCCAGCGTTACGGGATCGACTGTGACTTCGAATGGAACGGCACCCTGGCGCTGGCCACTGATCCGCACCAGGTGGACTGGCTGCGCGAGGAAGCCGGACATGACGGCGTCGAATTCTTTGACCGGGACCAGGTCCAGGCCGAGGTGAATTCCCCGCTGTACCTGGCCGGCGCGTGGAACAAGAAAGGCAGTGCGCTGGTGGATCCGGCGCGATTGGCGTGGGGCCTGAAGCGTGCCTGCCAGGAACTGGGTGTGCAGATTTTCGAGCACTCCCCCGTGCGGTCGCTGGCTAAGTCGGGGCACGGCGTTGAGGTGGAGACCGACGGCGGCACGGTGTCCGCGGCGAAGGTCGCCCTGGCCACGAACGTTTTTCCGTCGCTGCTGCGCCGGGCACGCCTGCATACGGTACCGGTCTATGATTACGCGCTGATGACCGAGCCGTTGACCGAGGAACAGCTTGAATCCATCGGCTGGTCCCGGCGCCAGGGGCTCGATGACGTCTCCAACCGGTTCCATTACTACCGCCTCACGGAGGACAACCGGATCCTCTTTGGCGGTTATGACGCGCCGTACCACTACGGGCGCAGCATGAAGCCCGAGTATGACCAGAGCGAGGAGTCCTTCCGCCGCCTGGCCGCGCATTTCCTCGCCACCTTCCCACAGCTGGAAGGCATCTCCTTCACGCATAAATGGGGCGGAGCGATCGACACCTGCAGCCGGTTCTTCTCGTTCTTTATGAAGGCCTACGGCGGACGGGTGGCTTATGCTGCCGGGTTCACCGGCCTGGGAGTTGGCGCGAGCCGGTTTGCTGCCAATGTGCTGCTGGACCTGCTTTCCGGTGTCCAAACGCGGCGCACGTCCCTGGAACTGGTCCGCAAGCTTCCGTTGCCGTTCCCCCCGGAGCCGATTGCCTGGCTGGGCGTGAAGATCACGACCGCCGCGATGGTCCGTTCCGACCGCCGGCAGGGCAAACGGGGCCCGTGGCTGAAGCTCATGGATGCCGTGGGAATGGGGTTTGATTCCTGACCGGTTCCCCTAAGCTGCGTTGCCCCCGACGGCCACAACCCCCCCCCCACGCGGGCCCCCAAT
>NZ_JAXIOO010000012.1:0-87316 GCF_049311065.1 Arthrobacter sp. 7Tela_A1
GGTTCCCCCCGCGTGGCCAAACACCCCCGCGTCCCTGTGTATTCAACGGCTGCTGAGCCCGCTGCTAGGAGAAGTCGCCTCCCCCGACGCCGGGCGGGTCTCCGCCGTCGACCATTGCTGCCCCGTGGGGCACCGAGGTCCTGGACTCGGTGGCCTGGACGGCTTCGGCCCCCTTGTTGCGCTTGGCGATCTGGATCTGCTCATACACGTGGTTGCGCAGCTCCACGAACCGCGGAAGCGACCGGGTGGTCAGCTGGTCCCGCTTCTCCGGAAGGTCAATCACGATGTCTTCCTGGACCACGGTCGGCGAGCTCGAGAGCACCACCACCCGTTCCCCGAGGTAGACAGACTCATCGATGTCGTGGGTGACGAAGAGAATCGTGACTCCCAGCTTCTCCCACACGCTTCGGACCAGGTCCTCCAGGTCGGCCCGGGTCTGGGCGTCGACGGCGGCGAACGGCTCGTCCATGAGCAGGACCTTGGGCTGGTACGCCACGGCACGGGCGATGGCCACACGCTGCTGCATGCCGCCGGAGAGCTGCCAGGGGTAGCTCGTGGGCACGTCGTGCAGTCCAACGGCCTCCAGTGCATTGTCCACCAGCTGGTTGCGCTCACCCTTGGGGATGCGCGCGTTCTTCAGCGGAAGCTCGACGTTGCCCCGCACCGTCATCCAGGGGAACAGGCTCCGCCCGTACTCCTGGAAGACAACGGCCATGTCCTTGGGCGGCTCGGTGACTTTCTTGCCTTCCAGGACCACTTCGCCCGACGTCGGGGCCATGAGCCCCGCAATGATCTTCAGCAGCGTCGTCTTGCCGCTTCCGGACGGGCCGACAAGGCAGACCAGTTCTCCCGGGCGCAGGTCAAACGTCAGGTTCCGGACAGCTTCAATCTCTCCGGCGTCAACCTTGTAGATCTTCTGGACGCCCCGGACCGAAAGCAGCGGCTGGCCCTGGCCATCCGTGGGGTTACTCTGCATGTTCAACCTCTCTCAAACCGTGGTACCAGCCGAGAATGCGGCGTTCAGCCCACTGGAACATAAATGACATGGCCACGCCGATCAGGCCCAGGACCACAATGCCGCTCCACATTTCGGGAATGGCAAAGGACCGCTGGAACTGGACGATGGTGAAGCCGAGACCCTCCGATGATGCGAACATCTCCGAAATCACCATCAGGATCAGGCCGATGGACAGGCACTGGCGAATGCCGGCCATGATCTGCGGGCTGGCGCTGGGAAGAACCAGGTACCGCAGCCGGGCAAGTCCGCCGATCCGGAAGGTCCGGGCGGAATCGCTGAGCACGCCGTCGACGGCGCGGACGCCTTCGATCGTGTTGAGCAGCACCGGCCAGATGCAGCCCGAGACGATGACGGCAATCTTCATCTGGTCGTTGACGCCGATCAGCAGCATCAGCACCGGAATCAGCACCGGCGGCGGAATCGCCCGGAAGAACTCCAGTACGGGTTCCAGCAGGCTCCGCAGCCACCGGGTGGTGCCGATGAGGATCCCCAGGCCGGCCCCGAGGACGATGGCAAGGAGGATACCGATCACCAGGCGGGTGACGCTGGGCAGGACATCCTGTACCAGCCGGTCCCCGATCCACACGGTGAAAAACTTGTCCACCAGGGTTCCCGGCTTGGGAACGAAGAAGTTGGTGCTGCCCTGCGTGCTGATCCACCAGATGAAGATGAGCAGTGCGGGCAATCCGACGATGTAGCCGGTCTTCTTGAGAATGTTCATACGACGACCTCCCCGCGCACCGAACTGTGCCAGGACAGCGTGCGGCGTTCAATGATCCGCATGCCCATGTTGATGAGAATGCCCAGGACACCGGTGGTGAGTACCAGTGCATACATCTGCGCGATGGCACCGCCGGACTGGGCGTTGGCGATTTCCTTGCCAAGGCCCGGGGAACCGATGATCAGGCTCGCGGTGATGGCCAGGATCAGCGCTACGGCTGCAGCCAGCCGAATGCCGGTCATCAGGTACGGCAGGGTGGTGGGCCACACCACGTACCGGATGCGGGCAAACGTGCCCAGGCCGAAGCTCTTGGCCGTGTTGCTCGCCACCGGATCTACGTCAGCCACTCCGTACAGGACCTGGATCAGGACCTGCCAGAAGGAAGCGTAGATCACCAGGAGCAGGGTGGATTCCAGGCTCAGGCCGAACAGCAGCACGGCCAGCGGGATCAGCGCCACCGAGGGGATCGGGCGAAGAAACTCGATGGTGGAGTTGGTTGCCTTCCGCAGGAAATCGCTGGAACCGATGATGAGTCCAAGCACGACGGCGGCTACCGTCGCGATCAGCAGGCCCAGGAACCAGCCGGTCATTGTGTCAGCAACGGCGGCCCAGAAAGCGCCGAGCCCAAAGTTGCTGAAGAACACGACCAGCACTTCGCTGGCGGGAGGAAGGAAGCGGGGATTGACCACACCCAGCCGGGGAATGAGTTCCCAGGTCAGCAGGAATCCAAGGATTCCCGCCAACCCAAGCAACGGCCCCGTGGGGAGGCGTTTGGAGATGTTCATAACGTCTCGTTCTGTAAAGCCGGACAGAGAGTCCGGTGTTAGTCCTGTGCGGGCAGCATGGCATCCAGGTCCGGAGCCTTGGAGAGCGTGCCGTAGCTTGCGGCGGCCTCACCCAGCACGGTCAGGCCTTCGCGGTCAAACTCGGCCCGGAAGGTCGGCAGGATCATCTTGGCACGCATTTCGTCGTCGATCTTGGTGTAGGTGCCGACGATGTCACGGACAGCGTCCGGGTTCTCCTGGGCGTATTCCAGGGACTTGTTCATCGCCGCAGTGAACTTCTCGACCAGTTCCGGGTTTTCCCCGACGTACTGCGCGGACGTGAAGTAGCCGGAAATGTCCAGGTTCTCGTGGGTTTCGGCGAAGTTGTAGGCGATGACCCGGGCACCGTTGTCAACGGACTGCGTCAGGAACGGATCCAGGATCCAGGCGGCGTCAACCTGTCCGCCTTCAAGCGCGGCGGGAGCCTCCGGGAAGGGAATCTCGACGAACTTGATGCTCTCATGGTCCCCGCCGGCGTCCTCGACGACCTTGCGGATGGTGGTGTCACCGATGTTGGCAAGGTTGTTCACGGACACCGTCTTGCCGGCGAGATCCGCCGCGGTCTGGATGTCCGAGTCTGCGGCGACAACGACGGCGCCGAAGTCGGAGCTGGTGTCACCCGTGGTCGAGTTGCCGTTGGACACGAACTCCAGGTCCAGGCCCTTGTCATTGGCCACCATCACCGAGACGACATTGCCGAAGGCAAACTGGAAATCTCCGCTGACCACGCCGGGAACGGCTGCCGCGCCACCCGTGGTGGTCTGGATATCGAGGTCAATCCCTTCCTCTTCGAAGAAACCCTGCTCCTTGCCGAGCCAGATGGGTGCCGTGTCAACGATCGGGATCACGCCGACAGACAGCGGGGTCAGGCCCGCGGACCCTTCGGCCGCCGCCGTGCCTTCGTCGCCGGAAAGGGAGCCGCCGCCGCAGGCGCTGAGGGCGAGGGCCGCCGTCGCGGCGAGGATGACGGGGACAGTACGTTTCACTTGGAGCGCTCCTTAAACATGGGAAACCCCCGCATGAACGGACGCGGGGATGCAGAACCACCTGGTGCAGCGAATGTTCGCATGCTGAACAGTAGTTCTACAGATAGACGCTATGAAATGCGTCACTCCCAGTCAAGGAAAAGATGTGATTGGAAGCACATTCGATACGCAGCGGTAATGTACCCGTCTCAGCAGCAAAGAATGCGGCTCCGGCACTGCGGTTCGGCTACGCTGGTTCTTTTTTTCCGCGACGGACCGCGACCGAGGACGCCAGCCCCAGGACCAGGAGCGCTGCGGCTGCTCCTGCGCTGACCCAGAATGCGGCTCCGTGCCCGTAATCCTCTGCCAGCGGGCCGGCCAGCGCGGACCCGATGGCCGTTCCGGTTACCGTGCCGCTGGCCAGCAGCGTCATGACGGTCCCCATGAGATGGCGGGGTGCCAGCTGGGCACCGATGCCGAAAATGCTGACCATAGTGGGTCCCACGGGAATACCGAGAATGAACAGCACCACGAGCATTTCGGGTACGCCGCCGGGCAGCAGCAGGAGCATTGCGGCACCGGTCATGGCGAAGGCAGACATCACCCACCGCGCAGACTGACTGAATTTCTCCGGCCAGAACGCCACGGACAAAGCCGCCGCAGCAGAACTGATACCCATCACGGAGTAGAGAAGACCGGCCGCGTCTGCGATGCCGAAACTCCCTCCGAACGCAGTCAGGGATGCCTGCGTCGCTCCGAAGAAGGTGCCCATGGCCACCATGCCCAGGACAGGAAGTGCAAGCAGCGCCCAGGACACGCCTTCGCTGCGGTCCTTGGAGGCGCGGGCACCGTTGGCAGCGCGCCGGCGGCGGGGTGAAGGCTGGACAGCGTCGACCGTCCGGTGCAGGGCAAAGGCCGTCACCATGGTCGCGGAAAGTGCAGCGGCCAAGGCGAGCGGAAGCCAGGGCGCTACCGAGGCAGCCAGCAGCCCCACAAGGGCGGGGCCGAGGACGAAGCTGAGTTCATCGGCCATGCTCTCGTAGGACAGCGCAGTCCCAAGTTCCTGCCCGGTGCGGTCCCGTGCAGTCAGGGACATCCACCGGACGCGGGCCAGCGGACCCACCTGGGCGGCGGAAGCCCCCATCGCGAATGCTGCGGCCAGCACGGCAGCCAGCGGTCCCCCGCCGGGAAGCTGCGAGGCAGTCCACAGGACAGCAAGGATCATGAGTGGATTAGCTACCGCGGTTCCCAGCAGCAACGGGCGCTGGCCAATGCGGTCCGCCAGGTAGCCCAGCAGCGGCGCACCAAGCGCAGACCCCAGTCCCACCGCGCCGGCGGCGAAGCCTCCCTGCCCATAGGAGCCGGTGATGCTCGTGACCAGGGTGAGCGCGCCGATAGTCAGCATGGCGAGCGGGAGGCGGGCCAGGAAGCCGACCGAGAAAAAGGCGGAGCCGGCAATCTCGAAGATTCGGGAGTAACGGCCAGTGGCGGGTTTCGTCACCGCAGGCGGGACGCTGGCGTCCGGGGCCGGTTTGGCGGGGGCGTGCACGTCAGGGTACTCGTGGGCAAACGGTTCAGGACTCATGGTGTGTGCTCAGTTCAGGCTAAAACGCGCATCGTCCCTCCACCCGATGCGCCCAACCCGGCTACACAACGATCTTACCCTTGCCCCCTGCACACCGGCGTGCGGCTTCGCTCTGGGCAAACGCCGGAGCGGGGCCTCACGCCGGAAGGGTTTCAGCTGCCCGGAACCGCACCGTCGAGCCGTTGCGTCCCCGGGTGATCTGAAGCTGGGCGCCGATGCGCTGTTTCATTTCCGCCACGTGGCTGACCAGTCCGACCACCCGCCCGCCGTCGCGCAGCCCTTCCAGGGCGTCCATCACCTGTTCGAGGGCTTCCTCATCGAGGCTCCCGAAGCCTTCGTCCACGAACAATGTCTCCATGCTCGTTCCGCCCGCCTCCTGCTGGACGACGTCGGCTAGGCCAAGCGCGAGTGCCAGGGAAGCCATGAAGGACTCACCGCCAGAGAGCGTGGAGGTGTCCCTGCGGATGCCCGTCCAATCGTCAATGACGTGCAGCCCGAGTCCTGCCCGGCGGTTTCCGGAACGCGAATCGTCGTGCACCAGCGAATACCTGCCCGCCGTCATCGCAGCCAGCCGCTCTGTTGCCGCCGCAGCCACCTGTTCAAGGCGTGCTGCGAGTACATACGTGCTCAGCGCCATGCGGTAGCTGTTCTCACCGTTGCCGCGGGCCGTATCGGTGACCGAGGAGAGGAGGTCATGCCGTTCCTGCAGCGGCCGTATCTCTTCTTCGGCAGCTGCCAGTTTGCCCGCCAGGTCTTCCAAGGCGGCGGCGGATCCTTCCAGAAGCCCAATCTGCAGGGCCTTGCCCGTGACGGCCTGCCGCACGGCTTCGGCGCTTTCCGAGGCCTCGGCAACATCCTCTTCGTTCGGCATGGCCTCCGGCTCGCCGTCGCCGTCCAGCGCTGCTGCGTCCTGGCTTTCGCGCCGCATGGCCAGCCGTGCGTTTTCCAGGTCCAGTTCCTCCAGCCGGCTGCGAAGTTCACCTGCCTCCGCCTCCGGCAGCAGGGCTGCCCTGACAGCGGCCTCGTCTGCGAACCCTGTTCCGTCCAGTGCTTCCGAAAGTGCCCGGCTGGAGTCCTTCTGGACGGACGCGGCGTGGCCTGCAGCCTGCAGCGCAGACCTGGCGGTCCCGGAGAGACGGCGCACGCGTTTCAGTTCCTTCACCCGCCCCGTGAGGGCAGCCGGGTCTGCATTCGTCCCTCGGTCCAGAAGGCCGGCGGCCTCTTCCTCAGCTGAGGCTGCCCGTGCCTGGGCCTGGGCAGCGTCTTGGAGCAGGAGCGATATCCGGCCGTCGAGCTGCCCGATTTCGTCCTCAAGGATGCGCAGGCGTTCTTCGTCAGCAGCAAGCCGCTGCGCGGCTTCCAGCGCGATCCGGTAATCCCGCTCGGCCTCTTCGCCCGCGCGGCGGGCTTCGTCGGCGTTGGCCTCCCCTCCCTGTCCCCGAAGGCTGGAGACTGCGGCGGCGTCGGTCTCTGCCACCAGGCGTGCCGCGTCCCATTCCTTTTCCGCGGCCTCGGTCTCCTGCCGGGCAGCGGCTTCTTCCTCGCGGGTGACAAAACCTCCGTCTTCCGGCAACGGAGCCGGTTCCGGATGGCTGGTGCTTCCGCACACCGGGCAACCTTCGCCGTCCTGAAGTGCCGAGGCCAGCTCCGCGGCAGCCTGGTCCAGGCGGAGCTGGAGCAGGCACTGCCACCGTTCGCGCTGGTCCTGGTAGCGCTGCCGCGCGTCTGCAGCGTGTTCGGCGGACGCTCCGGAAGCGGCCAGGGCCCGCTGGTACGCCGCGATCACTTCCTGGGTCCTGGCAGCCTCCTCCATCCGGGCACGGGAATCCTGAACAGCTGCAGCCGCCGTCCGCAGCGCGGGAAGGCCGGAACGCAGCCCGTCCTGCTCTCCGCGCAGCGCCGCCGCTGCCTTCTGGATACCGTCCGCTTCTGTCCGAAGCGTTTCCTCCCGGGTACGCTCTGCGGCAGCCTGGTGCTGCAGAGCCGCAGCACGTTCCACTTCGGCCAGGAGAACTTCGGCGGCGGATATTTCCGCCCCCGTGTGATCGTCCAATCCGTCGAGTGCCGCCGGAACCGGCAGCTCCTCCGCGTCAGATTCCCCGCCGTCGCCGGACGGAACCAGCTCGGCAAAGCCGGCACGGCCTGCAGCCTGCCGCAGTTCCCCGAGCGAGTCTCCGGCCGCAGCGGAGGCGTCCCGGAAGCTTCGTGCCGCGGAGGAGCAGGCCGCCAGGTAACCCGCGAGGGCGGCCGCACGGTCATGATCCGCGAGCGCCCGCCGCCGGGGAACCATGGCGGCTTCCCGCCGGGCATGGTCCCTTTCATCTGCCTCGAGCTGGAGCCGGGCCATGCCGCGGGCACGCCGGGCCTGCAGCTGGTGCAGGGTCTCCTCTGCACGCTCCAGCTCCGAACTGCTTTCCTCCTGCTCTGCACGCAGGGCGCTCAGGCGTTCGGAGAGGGTATTCCGCACGGATTCCAGCCACGCCGAGTCCTGCTCGGCCTCCTGGGGCTGCTCCAGACTGTCTTCGTCCTCCGCGGGTTCTCCCAGCAGCTTGGCACAGCGCATGATTTCGTTGCGGGCCTGGGCCCGCAGGAGTTCACCGGCGGACCGGGCCTCGGCGAGACGGGAACGTGCGGCATCCGTCTGTTCCTTGAGCTGCCGCTCGATTTCCTCGAAACGCCACGTGCCAAACAGCCGCTGCAGCAGGTCCGCGCGGGACGCTGCATCGGCCCGCAGGAAGGCGGCAAAGTCGCCCTGGGGCAGCATGACCACGCGGGTGAACTGCTCCCGGCTCATCCCGAGCAGGCTTTGGATCTCCGCGGCGGCCTCGTCATTGCGGGCTGTCTTCTGCGTCCATTCACCGTTGACGAACTCGCTGAGCAGGGTCCGCGCCTGTTCAGTAACAGTTCCGGTCGCACTGCCGGCCCGTTTGGCCGGGCGCTCCCACTGCGGATTGCGCACCACCTTGAACCGGCGCGGCCCGGCGCTGAAGTCAAGGACAACCTCAGGGGGTGTCCCCGGGGATGCGTGGTCGCTGCGCAGCTTGCGGGCTTCCTGCCTGGCTCCGGGAACCGAACCGTAGAGGGCGAAGCAAATGGCGTCGAGGACGCTGGTCTTGCCGGCGCCGGTGGGGCCGTTGAGCAGGAACAGTCCCTGGGCGCCCAGTTCGTCGAAGTCGATGGACTGGCGGTCGGCAAAGGGGCCGAACGCCTGCATCTCCAACCGGTGGATCCTCACTTGGAAACCTCCGCCGCGTTGACCTTGCCCAGGACTTCGGCGAAGAGGTCCCGTTCCTCCGGCGCTGCCTCACGGGACCGGACATGGTCCAGGAATCCGCAGCAGACGTCCAGGTCATCTGTCGCCCGGGCCAGCCGCCTGCTGTAGCTCTCATTGACTCCGCGGGAGCCGGACGGCGGCTCAAAGGTGAGGACGAGCGTGCCGGGGAAGCGGGACCGGATGCGTTCCATGGCTTTGACGGGCCGCTGCTCATCGGTCAGGGTGACCTGGCACCAGGCGTCTTCGGCCGTGCTCAGGTCCGGATCTTCCAAGAGTCCGTCCAAGGTCCCCCGCAGGATCCGGAGGTTCCGCGGCGCTTTCCACGGGACGGGAGTCACTGCCGTGAGGCCGGCGTCGTCGATCTCGACCAGCAGCCCGCCCTTGGACTGGCGCGCTTCGGAGAAGGAATAAGGAAGGGGCGAGCCGCTGTACCAGACGTTGGGGGCCAGTTCCTGGCATCCGTGCAGATGTCCCAGGGCTGCGTAGGTGAAGCCGCTGAACAGATCCAGGGGTACCGCACCGACACCGCCCACCGAGAGGTCGCGTTCACTGTCGGAGGTGATCCCGCCGCTGGCGAAGGTGTGTGCCATGACGAGCGGCAGGACCGGTGCACCGGATGCCTGCCTGCGGGCCACATCTTCGCGGATCCGCCGAACCGCTTCGCCCAGGACGCCGGCGTGGGTCGGGGATACGTCCGGACCGAGTTCGGGTGCAGCGAGCCGGGGTTCCAGGTAGGGAATGCCGTAGACGGCGACGGGGGTGCCTTCCCCCAGCAGGACCGGTGCCGTGATCGCATCGATCCCGGTGCGCAGATGCACCCCGCCCTGCTCGAAGATCCTGCCGCCGAAGCCCAGCCTTGCGGCGGAATCATGGTTCCCGCTCGTGAGGATGACGCGGGCGCCGGCTGCCGTGATGTCAGCAAGGGCCTGGTCCAGGAGACGGACGACGTCGACGCCGGGAAGAGCGCGGTCGTACACGTCACCGGAAATGAGGACGGCGTCCACTGCCGAGGTGCGGACGGTGTCGAGCAGCTGGGCCAGGAACTCCCGCTGGGCCTCCAGCATGCCGACTCCGTGGAAAGAGCGGCCCAGGTGCCAGTCTGAGGTGTGCAGGATTCGCATACCAACCAAACTACCGCCCGGCGGTGACACTTCCGTTCCGGCGCCTGCCGGAACGGAAGTGTCACCGTCGGTGCAGCCGCTCCTAGGAGCGGCGGGGATCTGCCGTGCCGTTGTCCGGGTCGCCGTCGCTGTCCCGGGCATCGTCGTTTTCAAAGAAGCCGCGCACTTCGTTCTCTCGCCCCGGGTCGGCCTGCACAGCGGAAGCCGTGCCGGTCTCCGGTGCCGGCGCGGAGGCAGCAGCCGTGCCGCCGTCGGCGTCGTCCAGCTCGGCTTCCGCGACCTGAGCTGCAGGGGAAGCAGAGAGATCGAGGCTGCGGTAGATCAGGCCGGTGATCGCGGCGCCGAGCAGCGGAGCCACCCAGAAGAGCCAGAGCTCGCCCAGGGCCCAGCTTTCAGCGAAGACCGCGGTGGCCGTAGAGCGGGCCGGGTTGATGGATCCGCCGGTGATGGGGACCAGGAACGTCAGCAGCGCCGCGTAGGTGACACCGGTGGCAAAGGCGGCTGCAGCCGACGGCAGGCGCGTGCCGCCGCCCAGGAAGACGGCAGTCAGGAGCGCCGCGGCGATGACCTCTGTCAGGAGTGCTCCGGCAAGCGGGAATTGTGTTGCCGAGTGCTCGGCGAAGCCGTTCGCCACGGCTGAGAAGAACGGCTGAGTCTCGGGAATCTGCGGGTGCCCGGTCATGGAAACCCAGAGGATGACGGCCGCGAGCAGCGCACCCACCACCTGGGCCACGATGTAGGGCAGCACGGACTTCCAGCTGGTCCTGCCGGCCAGCGCACTTGCCACGGTGATGGTCGGGAGGAAATGGCCTCCGGAGATGTAGCCGAAAGCAATGATGGCCGCGGCGAGGACGAGTCCGAAGGCCAGGGGGGCCGAGAGTCCGCCGGAAGGGTTGAAGAAGGAAACGCCCAGGCCTGCCAGTACCAGGAGGAAGGAACCGGCCGCTTCAGCGATGCTGCGGCCGACGAGCCCATACGAACGCAGGGGGGTGATCCGGGCGGACCCGGGCTCTGCAGCCGAGGCTCCGGCGGGGAAATGTGGCTCAGCAGTCATTGAGGAGAAGTTCCTATCAGTGGGAGATATGTTGTTGCCGCGAGCGGCGCTCACGCGCCCGGGGAGAACCCGGAACGGTGCAAACCACCCAGACTTCCACCGGTTCCTGTGAGTCTGCTGGGTGCGCACTGAGCATACACTCGCACCGTCTGAACGGAAGGGCCCCGGCGGGAGACCTATGCTGGAAAGGTGAAACCATCTTCCGATGCCGGTTCCGGGACGCCGGACCCCGCCGCAGCCCAACCCTCCGACTCCGCACGGTTCAAGGACAAGGTGAGGGGCTGCCTGCTGGGAGGAGCCGTTGGAGACGCCCTCGGCTATGCCGTGGAGTTCGATTCAATGAATGGTGTCCGGTCCCGTTTTGGTGCCGGAGGACTCACCGGCTTTGAGCAGTTGGAGCGCCCCTCCCCCATCTCGGACGACACCCAGATGACCCTCTACACCGTGGACGGGCTCGTAGAGGTGCTGGAATGGGCCAACGACGGCGTGGCCGCCGACGAGACGGCCTGCCTGTGGTTGGCTTACCTGCGCTGGCTCAAGACCCAAGGCGAGTCCTTGCCGGCGAATGCGCCGGACCAGCCTGGACGCTGGATCGATGCGCAGGAGGTACTCCATCATCGCCGTGCTCCAGGCAATGCCTGCCTGTCCGGGCTGATGACCGGAGAGATGGGGACGCGCACGCGCCCGGTCAATCCGGATTCCAAGGGCTGCGGCACCGTGATGCGTTCGGCCCCCTTTGGCCTGCTTCCCTGGATCGAAGCAGAAACGGTCTACAAGTTCAGCTCCGACGGCGCTGCCCTGACGCATGGTCATCCGTCCGCGATCCACAGCGCCGCAGTCTTCAGCACGCTGATCCATGACCTGCTCCCCGACGGGGCTGGGCTTGCCGGGGCCGCTGCGGCTGCCGTACAGCGCGCCGCTGCCAGCGGTGTTCCGGAACTCGCCGCCCGGCTGGAGGCCGCCGTCGCACTTGCCGCGGAAGAGCTGGCCGGAGAGGCCGCCTCATCCCCGGAGCGCATGACACAGGCACTGGGGGAAGGCTGGGTTGCTGAAGAAGCCCTCGCCATTGGCGTCTACTGCGCCCTTGCATCCGCGGATGCAGGCACACCCGAAGCCCAGTTCCGCAAGGCCGTCATTCTGGCCGCCAACCACGGCGGCGACAGCGATTCGACTGCCTCGGTGACCGGCAACATCATGGGTACCCTCCACGGCCGCACCGCGGTTCCGGCGGACTGGATCCAGGCTATCGACGCACGGGAAACCGTGGAAAAGATGGCCGACGCGCTGATCCGGGTTACAGCAGGCTAAACCGGGACCCGGCGGCCTATTGGCTGGCCGCCGGCCAGGTCCCGCCAAGCATCTGCAGGAACTCGGCTTCGGAGAGCACTTCGATGCGCTGGCCGCGTTCATGCAGGTCCAGCACCCTCCGGGCCTTGCCCGTGACGCGGCCGTTGCGCAGGTCCCCTGCTTCGAAGCCGTCGCCCACCACCAGAACGGTAGTGGAACGGGTCACGTTGCTGGCCGGCCGTGCACCGAGCTCAGCCGCGCGGTCCTTGGCGTCCTGCCGTGGCATGCCCAGGTTCCCCGTGAACACCACGGTCTGTCCGAAGAGCGGATGGCCCGGAAACGCGTCCGGGTTGGGCGGAGGATTCACTCCCTCGGACGGCCAGCCGGTGAAGGACCCCGCGGCCGACGGTGCACCGGTTCCGCGCTCCAGCGCGTCGCGGGTGGCCTTGGAGACCGGATCGATGCCGGGACGGTAGGCGGGGGCATGGTTGGGCTTTTTGCCCTGGAGTGCGAAGTACTCTGCGGTCCCCGAAGCGCCGGAGCGCCGGATGATATCGATGAGGATTCCGGCACAGGCGCGGGCATCCGCTGCCGCGTCGTGGTGGTTCTTCAGCGGCACCCCTGCAGCTTCCGCCACGAACGGCAGGGAATGTGAGGGCAGCGAATAGGTGCGCCGGGACAGCATGACGGTGCAGGCATAGTCATAGGCGGGCCCCGCCAGCCCGGAGACTTCCAGCGCTGAGCGGATGACGCCGAGGTCGAACGCGGCGTTGTGCGCCACGAGCAGGTCCTCGCCGATGAAGGCGCCGATCTCGGGAAAGAGCTCACCGAACCGGGGTTTGCCCGCCACCATCGACGCCTCGATGCCGTGGATGCCGGTGTTGCGACGGTCAAAGAAATCGTGCCCCTCGGGCGGGCGCATCAGCCAGGACGTTTCCTCCACGATCCGGCCGTCCCGCACTTTGCTCAGGCCGACCGAGCAGGGAGATCCGCGGAAACCGTTCGCAGTCTCAAAATCTATGGCGGTGAAATCTACGCCCACGTCAGGAATCTTCGGCCGTGCGCTGGGCCTTCCTCCGGCGGTAGGAGCGGATCTTGGAGGTGATGTACCAGATGCCGGCGATCAGGACCGCCGCGATCACGATCTTCTGGAAGATCCCGGCGTATTCCTCAACGATGTGCCAGCTTTCGCCCAGGAAGTAACCGGAATACACGAAGATGCTGTTCCAGATAAGGCTGCCGGCCAGTGTCAGCCCCAGGAACTTGAGCATGGGCATCTTCTCGATACCGGCCGGGATGGAGATGAGGGAGCGGAAAATGGGAATCATCCGCCCGAAGAACACGGCCTTGTAGCCGTGCTTCATAAACCAGGCCTCCACCTTGTCCACGTCCTCGATGTCCACCAGCGGAACCTTTTCCACGATGGCACGCATGCGGTCGCGGCCCAGCCAGGCGCCGAGCCCGTACAGCACCCAGGCGCCCAGGACCGAGCCAAGCGTGGTCCAGATCAGGGCCTCAACAATGGAGAAGTTTCCCTGGCTGGCAGCGAAACCGGCCAGCGGCAGAATGACTTCGCTCGGCAGCGGCGGAAACAGGTTCTCCAGGGCGATGGCAAGACCCGCGCCGGGAGCGCCGATGGCTTCCATGATGCTTACGGCCCACTCGGCAACCCCTCCCAGGGCCGAATCGGAGCTGGAGGGTTCTGTGGCGGCGCTGATCAGGATACTCATATCGGAACCAATTGTGCCCTACTCGCCCGCAGGCCAAGAACGCTGCGGCCCGTCCGCGGTGTGCCGCTGCACAGATCACCCGGGGAAAGCTATGGCGCAAATCACGCCTGTGCTGTCTCCTGGGATTCGCCGAGGACCCGGACGATGGCCGGCAGCAACGCGCGGAACGCCTGGCCCCGGTGGCTGATCGCGTTCTTCTCGCCGGCGCTCAGTTCGGCACAGCTCCGCGTCTCCCCCAGCGGCTTCAGGATCGGATCGTAGCCGAATCCACCGCTGCCGCGGGGCTCGTCCAGCAGGGTGCCGCGCAGTACGCCGCGTTCCACGATCTCGGCTCCGCCGGGGACTGCGAGGGCCGCAGCACACACGAAGGCTGCGCTCCGATGATCCTCCCCGATGTCCGCCAGCTGCGCCAGCAGCAGCTCGAGGTTCGCGGCATCATTGCCGTGGACACCGGACCAGCGGGCGGAGAAGATGCCGGGGGCCCCGCCGAGGACGTCGACGGCGAGGCCGGAATCGTCGGCGATGGCCGGCAGGCCGGTTGCGGCAGCCACGGCACGCGCCTTCAGGAGTGAGTTTTCTTCAAACGTGACGCCGGTTTCAGGGACATCCGGAACACCGGCCGCAGCGGCGTCGATCACCTGGGTATCCACGTCGAGTCCGGGAATCCGTCCGCGCAGCAGCTCACGCAGTTCCCGGAGCTTGCCTGCGTTGCGCGTCGCCAGGACCAGGCGGGGTTCGGCGGCGTTCACTGGCCCGCGAGGGTGCGCCGCTGGATCTCTGCCAGCTCGGAGGTCCCGAGCAGGGCAAGGTCCAGGAGTGCGTCGAGTTCGGCACGGTCAAAGGGGGCGCCTTCGGCGGTGCCCTGGACTTCCACGAACTTTCCGCTGCCCGTGACCACGACGTTCATGTCGGTCTCCGCACGGACATCTTCGACATACGGCAGGTCCAGCATGGGCACGCCGTCGATGATGCCGACCGAGATGGCGGCAACAGTGTCAATCAGCGGCTCGGCCGTGCGGGCAATGAGCTTGTTCTCCTTGGCCCAGGCGAGTGCGTCCGCCAGCGCCACGTACGCACCGGTGATAGCCGCGGTGCGGGTGCCGCCGTCGGCCTGGAGGACGTCGCAGTCCAGGACCACGGTGTTCTCGCCGAGGGCGCGGGTGTCGATCACCGAGCGCAGCGACCGGCCGATCAGCCGGGAGATCTCATGCGTCCGGCCGCCGATCTTGCCCTTGACGGACTCACGGTCGTTGCGGGTGTTGGTGGCGCGGGGAAGCATGGCGTACTCGGCGGTGACCCAGCCCTTGCCTTCACCCTTGAGCCAGCGCGGAACTCCCGCCGTCAGTGAAGCGGTGCACAGCACCCGGGTGTTGCCGAACTCAATCAGCGCCGACCCTTCTGCCTGGTTGGACCATCCGCGGGTGATGCTGATGCTGCGGAGCTGGTCGGGTGTGCGGCCGTCGGCGCGCAGGACAGGCGAAGAATTCGGAGCTGTAGTCATAGGCCCCAGTCTATCGGCCGCTCAGCGGACGCCCTTCCGAGGGGTGCCCCAGCGGCGGAGTCAGCCGCTCCACGGCCAGCGGGGGCACAAAGGGTGTGCCGACGTCGTAGGAGACGCCCGCGACCGCAACAGCGAGATCGCCGTCGTAGGTTTCCCGGGCCTCCAGCACCGCTGTGTTCGCGTCGTTCCAGACCGGCAAATGGGTCAGCAGCAGCCGGCGCGCGCCCGCTGCGGTGGCTGCCGCTCCGGCCCGTTTCCCGGTGAGGTGGACTCCGCTGATCGCGTCGTCACGTCCCTCATGGAAGGCAGCCTCACACAGGAACACATCCGTGTTCCTTGCTGCTTCTTCCAGGCCGGGGCAGGAATCCGTATCCCCTGAATACGCCAGGGTCCGCAGGGTTTCGGAGCCGTCCTCTGCCGTCCCGGAAGCTTCCACCCGAAGTGCATAGGCTTCCTCGGCCGGGTGGGCGACCGGAAACGGCGTCACCTTGAACGGGCCGATTTCCACCGGTTCTCCGGCCTGCCAGGACAGGAACTCAAAATCCTCATGCATGCCCGGCTCCGGATCGAGTCCGTAGGCCACCGCTATCCGGTCAGCCGTGGCGGAGGGCCCATACACCTTGACCCGGTCCCGGTTCCAGCCGTTGGGGTCCCAGTGCACGGCTACGTGCAGGCCGCACAGGTCCATGAAGTGGTCCGGATGCAGGTGGGTAATGAGGACCGCATCGATATCCCGGATGTCCATGTAGCGCTGCAGGGTCCCGAGGGAGCCGTTGCCCATGTCGAGCAGGATGCGCCAGTCGCGGGTCCCGTCGCTGGCCGTCACCAGATAGCACGACGCCGGCGAGGCGGGGCCGGGGAAAGAGCCGGAACAGCCAACGATCGTCAGTTTCACAGCACACCGTCCCGGAGAGCGCCGGCAGTTCTGCGCCGCCCGGCGGCAGCACGGGCCTCGGCGATCATCTCCGGAGTGATCCGTGCCAGCACCCCGGTCGGATACCGTGCGGCAACAGAGTCGGCGTGCTCTACCCGGAGCACTTCCGGGCCAAGGAACCGGCGGGCCAGGAGTTCGAAAGATTCGGCATCGCCGGTAGCGACGAAACGGTGGCTGGGGGGCTCCGGCGATTCGCGCTGCAGGCCGTGGGTCAGCAGCGCCCGGTACACGTCCTTGGCCGTTTCCTCGGCGCTGGAAACCAGCGTGACGCCGTCGCCCATCACGTAGGAGATGACGCCGGTGAGCAGCGGATAGTGCGTGCAGCCCAGCACCAGGGTGTCCACCTCCCGTTCCTTGAGCGGAGCGAGATAGCCCTCAGCCGCCCGGAGGAGTTCCTCGCCGCTGGTGACGCCTGCCTCGACAAACTCCACGAAGGCCGGGCAGGGCACCGACGAAACCTCCAGGTGCGGTGCCGCGGCGAAGGTGTCGTCGTAGGCACGCGAGCCCACTGTTGCTGCAGTGCCGATGACTCCGACCCTGCCGGAGCGGGTGGCCGCCACTGCACGGCGCACTGCCGGCTGGATGACTTCGATGACCGGAATGCCGTAGCGGAGGGTGTAGCGTTCACGGGCGTCGCGCAGGACCGCGGCCGAGGCGGAGTTGCAGGCAATCACCAGCAGCTTCACGCCCGCATCCACCAGTTCGTCCATCACGCCCAGCGCGTAGGCCCGGACATCGGCGATCGGCAGGGGGCCGTAGGGACCGTGGGCCGTGTCCCCGACGTAAAGAATGGACTCGTTGGGCAGCTGGTCGATCACTGCCCGGGCAACGGTGAGACCACCAACACCCGAATCGAAAATGCCGATCGGCGCGTCGGTGGTCTTCGGCAGGGCGTCCTTCAGCGGCGAAGTACCCGGATGGTCAGAGCTCATGATGTTTCGACAATAGTCCCCGGTTTCTCACCGGGACATGCGAAAAGCAGTGGCCTTGGTCACACTTACCTGGCCGGCAGGGTGTCCAGGAGTGCCTTCATCAGCGTTTCCTGCAGCCAGGTCACGAAGTTGTAGACAAGGGCCAGGTACTGTTCCACGTCCTCGGCATCCCCGGGTTCCGTGATGGAGTGCAGCGCCTCCGCGTCCTGGTCGGTGCGCAGGTCCAGCCTGCTTCCAAGCACCAGCCGCACGTCATTCAGTGCCTGCGCAAAATGCCGCGCCTGTTCCGGATCCAGGTGAATCTGGTTCGATTCCAGGGCCAGGGACGCTGCCCGAAGGGACCCGATCTTCCCTTCCCGCAGCGAACGTTCGGTCAGCCGCCGGAACTCCAGGGCGTCGTCGTCATTGTCCTGGACCGCGTCGGGCAGCAGCCGCAGCAGGGCCGGGTCCTGGGGCACCTCGGCGCTGCTGTCCATGCCGACCATGGCCGCCAGGGGATCGGTGTGGGCCGGCGTGTCCGGGGTCAGCATCGTGATGACGTCGGAAAACAGGCCGCGCAGCAGGGTCCGCTCCCCCGGTTCCAGGTGGGCGGTAATCCCCTTGCGGGTGAGCTTGAATCCGGTAGCCAAGAAATGACCTTTCCGCTAGTTTCGCCGGCCCTAGGGCTGGTCGGCCTTCTGGAACGTGGCCCAGAGTCCGTAGGAGTGCATGGCAAGGGTGTGGCGCTCAGCTTCTTCGCGCGGACCGGTGGCCACCACCGATTTCCCGTCGTTGTGCACCTGGAGCATCAGCTGGTTCGCTTTTTCCTCGGAGTACCCGAAGTAGCTCTGGAAGACGTAGCTCACGTAGCTCATGAGGTTCACCGGATCGTTCCAGACAATGACCACCCAAGGAACGTCCTCCATGGCTTGTTCTGCCGTCCAGGTATCCGTTTGGGTCCCGGTTCCCGGGAGGGTGGCTAAGCTCATGGAGCCAATTGTAGTTTGGCTGCCGTGCCCGGCCGATCCGCAGCGCAACGTGCGGCGCATGGCCAACCCCACGCGTTAGAGTTTTGGTGTGAACAGTCCCACTGCGTGGCAGCGTCCCAACGCCGCCCTGTACACCGACCACTACGAACTCACGATGCTGCAGGCCGCACTGCACGCGGGCACCGCCGAACGGCGGTCCGTTTTCGAGGCCTTTGCCCGCAAGCTCCCCGATGGCCGGCGCTACGGGATCGTCGCGGGGACCGGACGGCTGCTCGAAGCCCTCCAGGACTTCCGTTTCGAGGAACCCCAGCTGGATTTCCTGGCCGCCACGGGTGTGGTCGATGAGCGCACCATCGCCTGGCTGGCTGATTTCCGCTTCTCCGGCACCATCACCGGCTATGCCGAGGGCGACGTCTATTTTCCCGGTTCCCCGATCCTGCAGGTCGAGGCCAGTTTCGGCGAAGCGTGCATCCTGGAAACCCTCATCCTCTCCACCCTGAACCATGACAGCGCCATCGCCTCCGCTGCCTCGCGGATGACCAGCGCTGCCGGCGGACGGCCCTGCATCGAAATGGGCTCACGGCGCACCCATGAGGAAGCGGCGGTCGCAGCCGCGCGGGCCGCCGTCATTTCCGGATTCGACAGCACCTCCAACCTTGAGGCCGGGCTGCGCTACGGCATCAAGACCGTTGGAACGGCCGCCCATTCCTTCACCCTGCTGCATGACTCCGAGGTCCAGGCCTTCGAAGCGCAGACCGCTTCGCTGGGACTGAACACTTCCCTGCTCGTGGATACGTACGATGTCGAGCAGGGCGTGCGCAACGCCGTCGCCGTCGCCGGCCACAAACTGGGCGGGGTCCGGCTGGACTCCGGTGACCTGGTCGCCCAGGCCCAGTGGGTGCGCGAGCTGCTGGACGAACTGGGCAACACGTCCACCCGCATCATGGTGACCTCGGACCTGGACGAGTACGCGATTGCAGCACTGGGCTCGGCTCCCGTTGATGCCTACGGCGTGGGCACCTCGCTGGTCACCGGTTCCGGCGCCCCAACCGCCGGCCTGGTCTACAAGCTCGTCAGCCGCGAAGGAACCGACGGGAACTTCGTTTCCGTGGCCAAGGCAGCCAAGAACAAGGCTTCGCTCGGCGGGCACAAATACGCCCTCCGCCGGCTGAATGAGCGCGGTCGTGCCACTGCCGAGGTGGTGGGCGTGGGCAGCCGTCCGGACAACGACGGCAACGACCGCGAGCTGCTGGAAACCTTTGTGTCCGACGGCGTCCTGAAGGACGGCTGGACCGGACCGGACGCTGTGGTACGGGCCCGTGCCCGCCATGACGCTTCACTGCTTGAACTGCCCGCGGCGGCTTACCGCCTGCAGCGCGGCGAACCCGTGATCCCGACCGAATTCGAGGAGGAAACCCGATGACCCGTGCACTGATTGTGGTTGATGTCCAGAACGACTTCTGCGAAGGCGGTAGTCTCGCCGTTCCCGGAGGGAACGACGCCGCGGTGGAGATCAGCGACTACATCGAGAGCTCACGGGACCGGTACTCCGCCGTCGTGGCGACCCAGGACTGGCACATCGAGCCGGGCAGCCACTTCTCGGACAACCCGAACTTCCGTGATACCTGGCCGGTGCACTGCGTGGCCGGAACCCACGGCGCAGCGCTGAACCCGGACCTGGATACGGAGTTCATCGACGCCTACTTCCGCAAGGGGCAGTATGAAGCCGCTTACTCCGGCTTTGAGGGTGTGCTGGCCCCCGACGTCGAAGTTCCCCTCGGGGAGCCGGACGCCGAACCCGCACCCGATACCGACACCGTGTCCCTTGACGACTGGCTGCGGGACAACGGCGTGGACGAAGTGGTGATTGTGGGGCTGGCTACGGACTACTGCGTTAAGTCCACCGCACTGGATGCTGTTGCCGCCGGTTACGACACGTATGTGATTCCCGAGCTCTGCCGCGGCCTGGACCGGGTCGATGTGCTTGCGGCCCTCGATGACCTCGAGGATGCCGGCGTCGAACTCCTGGACCTCTAACCCCTCCCCCTCCCCCTTTATCGAGATAGCAGAAACTGCCCGTATCAGGCCTGATACGGGCAGTTTCTGTCATCTCGATGGATCAGGGGGCTACTTGCGGCCGATGAACCAGTCCTGGAGCTTCTCCAGCCGCTTCTGCAGCTGTTCCTCGTTCGCCTGCGCGACGGCGGGGCCGCCGCAGATCCGGCGGAGTTCGCTGTGCACCATGCCGTGAGGCATGCCGGAGCGGGCAGACCAGGCCGAGACGTTCTTGGCCAGCTGGGCCCGCAGTTCCGTGAGCTGGCGGTGGTCGGCGACCGATGGCAGCGCCTCCGGCACCTTTTCCTCCGGCTTGCGCCTGCCGCGGCGGGACAGCTGCTCCTGCTGCCGCTGGCGCAGCAGCATGGTGACCTGCTCCGCGTCCAGCAGTCCCGGGATGCCCAGGAAGTCCTGCTCGTCCTCGCTGCCCAGTTCGCCTCCGGTACCGAACTCGCCGCCGTCGAACAGAACCCGGTCAAAGGAAGCCTGCGATTCCAGCGCTTCGAACTTCTGCTTCTGAAGTTCCCCGGAAGCCTTCTCTTCCCGGTTCGCCGCTTCCATCAGCGCGTCATCCAGGCCGAAGCCTTCCTCCTCGGAATGGTTCTCCGGACGGTCCAGCGCGTGGTCGCGCTCCACTTCCATCTCATTCGCCAGGATCATCAGCGTGGGTACCGACGGCAGGAACACCGACGCCGTTTCTCCGCGCTTGCGGGCACGCACGAAACGGCCCACGGCCTGGGCGAAGAACAGGGGCGTCGACGTCGACGTCGCATAGACTCCGACGGCGAGACGCGGCACGTCCACGCCTTCGGACACCATGCGCACCGCCACCATCCAGCGCTGCGTGCCTGCAGAGAATTCCTCGATCTTCTCGGAGGCCTTCGCGTCGTCGGAGAGGATCACCGTGGGTGATTCACCGGTAATCTTCTTCAGCTGCCCGGCGTACGCGCGGGCGTCTTCGTGGTCCGTGGCAATGACCAGGCCGCCGGCGTCTGGCACGGCGCGCCGCACCTCGCTGAGCCGGCGGTCAGCAGCAGCGAGGACCGCCGGAATCCATTCACCGGCCGGGTTCAGCGCCGTGCGCCAGGCGTGGGCGGTGATGTCCTTGGTCACCGCTGCCTCGCCCAGCGACGCAGCCATTTCCTCGCCGGCACTGGTGCGCCACCGCATCTGGCCGGAATACGCCATGAACATCACCGGGCGGACCACATGGTCCTTCAGCGCCTGGCCGTAGCCGTAGGTGTAGTCGGCTTTGGAGCGGCGGATTCCGGCGCCGTCCTCGATGTACTCGACGAACGGAATGGGAGCGGTGTCGGAGCGGAACGGCGTACCGGTCAGCGACAGCCGCCGGGCAGCCGGTTCAAACGCTTCACGGATGCCGTCGCCCCAGGACAGCGCGTCGCCGCCGTGGTGGATCTCATCCAGGATGACCAGCGTCCGGGCTGCTTCGGTCTTGGCGCGGTGCAGCATTGGTTTGCTGGCCACCTGCGCATAGGTCACGGCCACGCCGATGAAGCCGTGCCCGTGCCGTCCGTCCGCGTTCTTGAAATTGGGGTCCAGCGCCAGTCCGACGCGTGCGGCAGCATCCGCCCACTGCCGTTTGAGGTGGTCGGTAGGCGCGACGACGGTAATCCGGTTCACGACGCCGCGTTCCACCAGTTCGGTGGCTACACGCAGGGCGAAGGTGGTCTTGCCTGCGCCGGGGGTCGCCACGGCCAGGAAATCGTTGTCATTCTTGGCGAAGTATTTTTCCAGGGCTTCGGCCTGCCACTGGCGCAGCTTCGGGGCTGTTCCCCATGCTGCCCGTTCGGGATAGGCAGGGGGCAGCGCCGGTCCACCGCCGCCGAAAAGGGTATCGGGACTCACGCTTGGGAAGGCACCTTTCCGGTACTTGGTCTAACAATTGCACTGCGGATGCCCGCAGCTGTTCCAATCACCGCAAAGACTGCGAGGACCAGCCACATCAGGGCATAACCGGTTTCCTGGCCCACAGGTCCGCGCTGCACCAGGACGGCGAGCAGCACCCCTCCAACCGTGGTACCTGCTACGGCACCCACCTGGTCGGCAAGCTGCAGCGACGCCGAGTTCTGCCCCCGGTCGGCAGCCGAGGAGGCGTCCAGGACCAGCACGGACGTGCTGGACAGCGCCGCACCCATGGCCACGCCCGCCAGCGACCAGACGGTCACCAGGAGCCAGAAGGGCGCCTGCGCCCCGGCCATCAGGCCGGTACCGCCTATAGACAGCGTCAGCAGGCCTGAACCACCCGCGAGGAGCAGGTGGCGCCGGTCTCCGGGTACCCGGGCCTGCAGGAAGGATCCAATGGCCCAGCCTACCGCGCCGGCGGTCAGTGCAATTCCGGCAGTGGCCGGGCTCACGCCGTAAACGGCCAGGAGCATCACCGGCATGAAGGCTTCCGCCGCCACGAAGGCGGCGTTGATCAATCCGCGTGTCGCCACCACCGAAGGCAGGCCCCGGCGCAGCCACAGAGTCCCTGGCGGAAGCAGCACGGAAAGCGCTGCAACTGCAGCCAGCACACCCGCGGCCGTGAGGATTCCAAGCAGCACGGACCCCGCAGCAGCGGCCTCGTTCCCGGCCCACTGCGCCGCGAAGACACCTCCGGCCAGGAACACTCCCCAGACCGCGCGCCTGCGGCCCAGGGCACGGTCAAGTTCCGGGCTCTCCGGCGGGCCAAGATGGCGCACACGCGGCCAGACGAGCGCGGCCGCGATCAGGACAATGGGAATCACGACGGCGAAAACCCAGCGCCAGCTGGCGTACTGTGCCAGCACTCCTGCTGCCAGGGGTCCCACCATGGACGGCAGGATCCAGGCGGTCGCCACCCACCCGAAAATCACCGGCTGCAGCCTGGACGGGTAAACCTGCCCGATGATCACATACAGGGCCACAACCATTGCGCCGCTGCCCAGTCCGGAAACTGCCCGTCCGGCCGTAACCAGCCAGAACTCGCCTGCCGCCGCGGAGAGCACGAGCCCCGCGACCAGCAGCGCCATGCCCGCGATCAGCGACCGGCGCGGGCCTTCCAGGTCGCAGCGGGAACCTGCCAGGACCGAGCCGAGCAGCGAGGCGGTCAGGAACATCGAGAAGGCGAGGCCGTAGCCCGCGCCCGCGCCGAGCTCGTCCCCGATCACGGGCATCGCCGTCGTGACCGCCATGGCTTCGAACGCCACGCAGGTGACAATGGCGATGACGCCAAGGGTCAGCGGCCGGAAAGCAGCAGACATCGCGCCCTCGCGGCGCGCTGCGGGCAGTGGGTCACTCATAAGGGCATCAGGACTTACTGCCGTGCCAGGATGCGACGGCTGGGAAGGCCAACAGGGAGGACGCGGGCGCTACTTCTTCCCGCCGCCGTCATTGCCCGGGCGCAGCCCTTCGTAGATTTCCTTGCAGGCGGGGCAGACCGGGAACTTCTTGGGATCCCGGCCCGGAGTCCAGACCTTGCCGCACAGGGCAATGACCGGCTCGCCCGATAGGGCCGATTCCATGATCTTTTCCTTGCGCACGTAGTGCGAGAAACGCTCGGCGTCACCGGGTTCAACAAGCTCGCGCTGCTCTTCGCGCTCGATGACGGCGGTGGAAGAACCGCTGTCAGCCCGGCGCATGGGGTCGGATTCGAAGGGATCAGGAGGCAGAGTCATGCCCCTATCTTAGTACCCGGCGCCCCCGCTCCTACTTGTTGACTGTCACAGCCAGCAGGACCTCGGGACCACGCCTGTCCAGCCACCGTCCGCCAATCCGGATGCCTGCCGCGAGGGCAGCCGATCCGTAGACCACGCCCACAGCAAGGCTCACCCAGCCCCAGGCGCTTCCCAGCCCGAAGGCGTACAGCGCCGCCGGAACCAGCAGCGGCAGGGCGACGACGAACTGAACGGCCAGCCACAGGAACTGGACCAGCATGGTCCTTCCTGCGGAACCCGGAGGAGTCTTGAAGGCGTTCTCCCCCGGCAGCGGCACGTTGTAGGTGTACCGGGCGGAGAAGACGCTGGAGAGTCCCAGCCCGCTCAGCAGCAGGCCGATGCAGAGTCCCAGCAGTACCGGTACGTCCTCCGGCCGGCCAAGGACGATCGGAGGAACAACTGCCGCGATAAGCGTTGCCGGCAGGGCGAAAACAGCACAGGCAATGGCACGGCCAGCCCGGTCCGCTGTCCCCGAGACCCCGGTGGAGAGATGCAGGGCGAACGCGGTGTTGTCGTAGGAGATGTCTGCGGAAATACCAAAGGCGAGCAGGAACGCCACCAGCGGACCGATGCCCAGGACTACCGGAGGGAGCCCTTCAGTCTGCACCGCAAAGATCAGGACGACGGCGAGCACGGGGACGATGATCAGGGAGGCACTGTAGCGCGGGTCGCGGACCCAGTACGTCAGGGCCCGGGCGGCTACTGCACCGGTGGGAGTGGCCGGGAAACGGGCGAAGAAACCCAGCTTGCCGGCGCTGCGGCTCGCCGTGGCGTTGTGGGCCGGAGTGACGAGCGCACGGGCCAGCAGCGCTTTCCAGGCCCAGGTAATCACTGCAAGGAAGAGGACCGAAATGAGCAGGCGGAGCAGGCCAGTGCCCGCACTGCCGAGGGCGACGTCGCCCGGAACTGCCCAGGCGCTGCCCAGCGGCGTCCAGGCCAGGACGTCAGCAAGCCTGCCCAGGAAGTCTCCGTCGACAGTGACGGCAGTGGCCGTGAAGCCGATGACCGGGCCAAGGAACATCAGCGGGATGATGACCACGAGCCCTGATACGTCCTTGAAGCGGCGGCTGGAGGCCAGCGACGTCGTAGCCGCCACCCCGAGCCTGGCCATGACCACGCAGGTGAACACCGCCACCACCGCCGCCGGCACTCCGGCAAGCACTGCAGCGGGGTACCGCCACCACGCCACGGCCTGAATCAGTGCGGACCCCAGGGTGATGATGCCGGGGATGCCGATGAGGGACCCAAGTGCCAGCCCCAGGATCATCTGGCGCATCGGAATCGCGAAGGTCACGAAGCGGGCCGGGTCCAGCGTCATGTCCACGCCGGTGGCCACGACCGGGATCACTGCCCAGCCCAGCACGGCAGCAGAGCCGCCCAGGATCACCAGGATCCGTGCCAGCGCAGGGTCGTTGTAGGTGAGGAAGAACAGGCCGCCCAGCATTAGCCCGAGGATGCTCAGGCCGTAAAGCGCGCCAAAGGCGATTCCGACAATCTGCCAGGGACTGCGCTTGAGCGAGTTGCGCAGCAGGATCAGCTTGAGCTTTAGGAGGTGCGCAACCATGAGAGGCCCTCCGATGTGCTGCGTCCGCCCACCAGGCTCACGAAGGTGTCTTCCAGGCTCTGTCCGCCGCGGACTTCATCCACGGTTCCGGCCGCCAGGACGTTGCCTGCGGCGACCACGGCAACGTGGTCGCACATGCGCTGCACCAGGTCCATCACGTGGCTGGACACAATCACCGTTCCGCCGGAGGACACGTAGTCTGCGAGGATGTCGCGGATGTTCGCGGCTGAGACCGGATCAACGGCTTCGAAAGGTTCATCCAGGACCAGCAGGCGCGGTGCGTGGATCAGCGCCGAGGCCAGGGCGATCTTCTTGGTCATGCCGGCGGAGTAGTCCACCACCAGCGTGCCTGCATCTGCCGAAAGGTCCAGGGCGCGCAGAAGGTCAGCGGTGCGCTCAGCCACGGTGTCGCGGTCCATGCCGCGCAGCAGGCCGGCATAGGTCACCAGCTGTTCGCCCGTCAGCCGGTCGAAAAGACGCACGCCGTCGGGAAGCACGCCCATGAGACGCTTGGCTTCCAGCGGCTTCTCCCAGACATCCACCCCGTGGACCCATACCTGTCCGTAGTCCGGACGCATCAGCCCGGTTGCCATGGAGAGTGCAGTCGTCTTTCCGGCGCCGTTCGGCCCAACGAGTCCGTAAAACGACCCTGTGGGGACATCAAGGTTGATGCCGTTGACGGCAATTTTCTGCCCAAACCGCTTGGCCAGTCCGCGAATGGCTAGCGCGGGCACGGGGGTTGGTTCGGCTGGTGCCTGCACGGCGGGTGCGGACTGCGGGTTCCCGTCGGGCACTGCGGAGGCATCGGGTGTTTGGCTCATATAGAAAACCTAGCAACCGGAACCCTGCCTGTGCTCCATCCTGCGGACGAAATCCAGTAACAAAGACGCCGTGCCGGCCCCGCCGCACGGACTAGGAGCCGTTGCGCAGCCGCACCGGCTCCTCGTCCCGGGTCAGAGCACCTGGAGTTCCGTTCCGACTGCTGCATGGTCTGCCATGGCTGCGGATTGGATGGCCGGGTCTTCGTAAGTGTTCCAGTAGTAGCTCTTTGTCCTGGCGGAGAAGAGCCCCGTGTAGATCGTCTTCTCGAACTGCCCCGAGTCCATCGCTGCGCTGCCCTCCACCATCGCGACCTGCTGCAGGGTGTGGAACGCACGGCTGACGTTCTCTTCCTCGGTCGCCTTCTGCGGATAGTGCGCGTTCACGTAGGCCGCCCTCACGAACCGGGACGGCGAGTAGTAGTCCCCGGGGATGCCGCGCATCAGGGACCCCGAACCGAACGGGGAAAGGTCAGCCCGTGCGAGCACAACCTTTTCGGGATAGTCAGGGGACGCGTTGAGGTAGTTCCGCAGGTTCTCGTGGTGCCACGAAAAGCCGGGCTGGTTCGCCAGGACGTCGACGTCGTCATCGAAGACGTGCATGCCGTCGCTCGTGTACTCCACCACGATGGCGCGCTTGCCGTCACCGATGATCCAGTGCAGCAGGGAGCTCGGGTACTTCTCGTTGATCGGCCGGTCCACGATGACGACAGAGCCGAGGGCGGCCTCGACCTCGTCAACGCTGGCGAACTGGGAAGCCACCCAGAGGGGGAACTCGAATGCGGCAACGTTCACCGCCCCCTCAACAGCTTCCGGAGCGTAGTCCGCGTATCCCGGGAAGTTGAGCCCGGCCACGGCCAGGCCGGCGTCGTTGCCGCAGTCGAAGTACAGCGGCGTGTCTTCCTCCACGATGCCCATTCCAATGACCGCGTGCCGGATCTCCGGCACCGCCCCGAAGGGGGAACGTGTGGAGTACCCCGTCGGCGTCAGCACAACCCGCTCGCCGTAACCGAACGTCCAGTCCAGATTTCGCGCGAGGTAGAGGTTGCCGCTGTTGTCAGAAAATCTGATGCCTGTGCACATGTTCCTGCTCCCTGTCACGGCGAACTGCCATGGCGCTTCGCCTGTCCGGTGCCTTATGCCTGGAAGCCGCCGGGAGCCGCGGAGCGTTCCGCCTGTCCCTGTCCTTCCGGCACTTTTCAGCTTAGGCCCGAACCCCGGGCCCGCGGCAGGGGATCATGGCAATGACGGGCACGCTACCCGCGGATCTTCCTAGAACAGGGCGCGGGCCAGCGCGGAGCGTGCCTTGTTAACCCGCGGATCGGCTGGGCCCGTGATCTCGAAAAGATCCAGCAGGCGCAGCCGGACCCGTTCCCGGTCCTCTCCGAAAGTACGGCTGATCAGCCGGATCAGCCGGTTGAACGCGTCCTCCACATGTCCGCCGGAAAGATCCAGGTCCGCGACAGCAAGCTGGGCATCCACGTTGTCCGGTTCCTGGGCGGCAGCGGAACGGAGCTCTTCGGCCTTGGCGTCCTTGAGCCGCTGCATCAGCTCCACCTGCGCCAGCCCCGCTTTTGCGTCAGCGTCGGCGGGCTGCTCTGCCAGGGCCTTGCGGTAGGCGGCGGCAGCGCCGTCGTAATCCCCTGCCACGATCGCGTCGTAGGCCTCCTGATGCAGCGGGGGGAGCGGTGCTTCTTCCTCTTCCCCGGGTGCAGCACCGGGCTCCCCCAGTGAACCGGTGACGCCGTTTGCTTCGGCCACCTGCATCAGCTCGGTGATGAGGGCCTGGATCTGCTCCGCAGGAACGGCCCGGTCAAAGAGCGGAACGGGCTGCCCCTTCACGACCGCCGCTACGGTTGGCACGGAGACAGCCTGGAACGCCTGGGCGATCTGCGGGTGCGCATCCGCATCGACATTCGCCAGCAGAATGCGTCCGCCACGGCCTGCCGCCTCCTGTTCCAGCGCAGCCGTAACCTCAGCCGACTCCGGGCTGCGGGAAGAGTACAGATTGATGATGACCGGAACCGTAGCCGAAAGCTGCACCACCTGGGGGAAGGTCTGTTCCGTGACTTCCACGACGTAGGAGGTGTTCTGGCCTCCCGTGGCACCCTGCTGCGCCGCGGGCGGCGGCGCACTCGCCTTGGCCTTGAGTGCGGAGAGGTCCACCGCTCCCCTGAGGTTCATGGACGGGGCCGGTGCCGGACGATGGTTCGGTGTGCTCATGGTCTCAACCCTAGTACGGCGACCGGGTCCCGGAGCAAGTACATCCGCAGACAGCGCAGGACCGCAGCTGTTGCAGCCGCGGTCCTGTTGAGCCGTCCGGTCCGGAGGGGCGCATGCCGCCGGGCCGGATCGCGCGAGGGGTTACTTCAGCGTTGCCGAGAGCAGCTCCTGGGCGGCGCCGATGACCTCAACCTTGTCCGGGCTCCCGGCCGGAGGCACGTAGAGCATGACGGCCTCGCCGTACTTGACGTCGATTCCCGCGTCGGTGTTCTTCTCACCGGTAAGGGTCTCGTAGATGGTGCCCTCCAGGTTGATCGAATCGCCCTCCTCACGGGGAACGCTCGAATAGCTGTGGGACATGTAGCCAAAGACGATGGCACCGCCGTCCCCGGTGCGCAGGGAGCGTGTGTCTTCAGGGACGGGCGTGTGGCTAAAGGTGATGGAGGCGAACTCATTGTCCGGGTTGGCGGTCACCTCGGCCTGGAACGTCGTCACGGCCTCAGCGAAGCTGTTCGGCGCAAACGTGGCACTGTTGCCGCCCTCAGGGTCGGTGAGGGCGTCGGCCAGGGCATCGACCGCGGCCTGCGGCGCCATCACCAGTCCGTCCGCTGAGCCCGGTTCAGCCGCGCTGACCCCGGTTCCGTCCGACGGCGCCTGAGGGAACGTAGTACCCGGCAGCATCTGGATCGCGGAAACGAGCTTGTAGTTCTCACGTGCGGAGGACTGGACCAGCACCAGTGCCTGGGGCACGGAATTGTCGCCGCCCTGCGTCACTGCCACGACCGTGCGCGGGAAGCCCGTTCCAGTGGAAACCAGGTCGGTGAGCAGGGGCGAGGCGGCAACCGTCGGCGGCGCTCCTGTTTCGGGCACCTTGGCGGCCACAGCGTAGTTGGCCTCGCGGAGCGAGAGTGCTGTGGAGGAAACGCGTTCCTTCAGCACGGCCGGGTCTCGGGCGGCGTCCGCTTTCTGGACTGTCCCGGCGACAGAACCCAGGATGCGTGCCAGCTGTCCGTCCAGGACGACCGGGTAGGCAGCTTCCTCCGGCGCATCCGTTGCCGCCGTGGCAGCGCCCGGCACCAAGGCCAGGGCGATGCCCGAAGCCAAGGCCGCGGAGAGCATCCCGGCGGTGCCTTTTCGCAGGGCTGAAGCGGCGGGCTGGGCTGAGACGGAGCGCGCGGTCCCGGCGTCCTGTCCGCGCCGGGCAACAATCCGGTGGGATGCGGTGTCGGATTCCCGGGTGGCGCGGCGGCTGCCGGGAGCCGGCGGAGTGCCCTTGCTGCCGGAACGGGCCATGAACGCCAGGGCCAGCCCAAGGATGGCCACCAGCGCGCCGCCGACGATCAGCGGAACGGCGAAGGGTGTTCCTTCCTCGTTGGCCCAGCTGACGGAGATGTCCGTCGGAGCAGGTGCTTCGCCGTCGGAGGCGATCAGCACCGACCAGTCTCCCTCTGCCGGTGCCGTCCACAGGTAGGAGAGTTCGCCCTCTCCGGTTTCCTCGCTGACCCACAGATCAGAGCCGGCCGGGTTGGGGACCGTGGCCTCGCCGTCGCCGGTTTCCGCTGACAGGGCCTCCGCGGAGGCACCCGTAATCCGTGTTGCAGCCGCGCCGTCCGCCCAGGCATCGACGTCGGCACTGCGTCCAACCGCAAGGAAGATGCCGTCCTCGCTCCGTACCGTGATCTCCGCTCCGGAACGGTCGGCGAAGAGTCCGGCGTCCAGCACGGCCAGAGGCGCGTCCGCCTCCGTTGCGGGGGCCTGGACAGTCACGGTGTCCGGCGGTGCCCAGAGCGTGCGCTGGCCGATGCCGACCAGCATCATCAGCACACCAAGCACAATCAGCGGAACTGCAATTTTGTTTCGCACAACTTACCTATCGTCGGTCACGGTCACTCGCCCGCCTGTAGGCAGCGGCGATGGGCGTGAGGGCCCATGGATATCCGTCATGGCGGCTGGTTTATAACCCTATGGTAACGAAATCCCTTCCAAGAGCACATTTAGGGGCCGCGGGGCGGAAGTGCCCGGGCCCGTGGGGCAAGCCCGGCACCCGGGACTGATAATCTGACGCCGCAGCACAGGACCGGAGAACCAAGGACTTCCAAGGGAGATCAGCGCGGATGAGCGATGACAGGGACGTTCCCGTCGACGAGCCCCTCCCCGCGCCTGGACACGACGCACCTCCGCGTTCCAGCCGCTTTGCTGCGGCAGGCTCCCGCGCCCGGCAGCTGCTGACGCACATCCCCGGAGCCCGGCCCCGGCACCGGTTCGATGTTCCTCCGGAAGCGGAACTGCCCGAGCAGCCGCTCCCCGAGCCGGAAGTCGATGAGGACGCCAGGCTTTCGGACGAGCGGCGGCGCTTCGGAGGAGCTCCTCCCCCGGTGACGGGTGAAGGGGGACCGGACCGGCATCCCATCCGCTTCGGCTTTATGTTCACGACCGGTGTGGGGTTTGCCCTGCTGCTGTTCTTCATTGTCACCAACGTGGGCGAACTGCTGGTCTGGATCGGCGCCGCGCTCTTCATCGCGCTGGGACTGGATCCGGTAGTCCGCTGGCTCAGCGCCCGGGGTGTCCCCCGTCCGGCCGGCATCGCCATTACCGTCGTCATCCTGGCCGGCGCGGTCACGGGCTTTTTTGCCACACTGATTCCCACGATCGTCAGCCAGACCACCGAGGTCATCAACAACGCCCCGAGCTATGTAGACCGCTTTATGTCCTCGCAGTTCTTCGTGACGGTGGAGCGGCAGTTCCAGATCCGGGACCGCATTGACGATGAAGTGGAGAAGTTCTTCTCCAACACCGATGCCGTGGGCGGGATCTTCGGCGGGGTGCTGAGCGTTGGCTCGGTCATCGCCAACGGCCTGTTCGGCGCGCTGATTATCCTGGTGCTCACCCTGTACTTCCTGGCGTCGCTGCCGTCGATGAAGAAGTGGGCCTATCGGCTGGCTCCGCGCAGCCGGCGGCGGAGGGTGGAAGCCCTCTCCGAGGAAATCACGGGCAGTGTGGGCAACTACGTCATCGGGCAGGGCTTCGTGGCACTGCTGGATGCCCTCTACGCCTTCGTGATCATGACCATTACCGGGGTGCCGTTTTCGGTGCTCCTGGCGTTCCTGGTGGCGCTCCTGGCCTTCATCCCCCTGGTGGGGCCGCCCATCGCCCTTGTCCTGGTGTCCCTCATCGCACTGACCGCCAGCTGGCAGACCGCCGTCGTCTTCGCCATCCTCTACATGGCCTATCTGCAGTTTGAGGCGTACTTCGTTTCCCCGCGCGTGATGCAGCGGGCAGTTGCCGTCCCTGGTGCGGTCGCTGTCATTGCGGTGATAGCGGGCGGAACCCTGCTGGGCGTGCTCGGTGCGCTGATCGCTATTCCCACGGCAGCAGCGGTCCTGCTCCTGATGAAGGAAGTCGTGATCGCGCGCCAGGACCGGCGCTAGCTGCGGCTCCTTAGCGGCGCCGGCCGGATCCGGGGCGGATGCGCCAGCAGCGTGCATGCCAGTGCCGGCGGTCTGCGACGGCGGTCTCCCGGCCAAACAGTGAGTCCTCCTGCCAGACCACCAGGTGCTCGATCCCTGGCGGAATGACCTGTCCGCAGCCCGGGCAGCGGTAGTCCTTGGCCGCGTTCCGGGCAGTGATCCGCCGCACCGACCACTCGCCGTCGGCCGCGCTCTCGCGTTCCGGCAGGCCCACCCGGGCACGGTCCAGGTCCACCTCCGGTGCCGCTGCCGCCCATTTACGCCGTGCGTTGCGTCCGGCAGCGGTGCTGGAGGCGGGCAGCTGCCGTCGGGGGCGGTTGGAGCGGGGCATGAGTCCATCTTGCCGCAGCCGAGCCGGTAAAGTGCAACTGTGCGTTTAGTGATAGCCCGCTGCTCCGTTGACTACGTCGGCCGCCTCCGTGCCCATCTGCCCCTGGCTACCCGCCTGCTCATGGTGAAGGCGGACGGCTCTGTCCTGATCCATTCCGACGGCGGTTCCTATAAGCCCCTGAACTGGATGAGTCCGCCCGCGACCCTGCGGATCACCCAGCCGGACCAGGATGATGCCCAAAACGGTGTCGTGGAGGTCTGGAACGTCCAGAGTGCGAAGACCGACGACAAGCTTGTGATCAGTGTCTACGAGCATCTCTCCGACGTTGCCCATGACCTTGGAACGGATCCCGGGCTGATCAAGGACGGCGTGGAGGCAGACCTTCAGCGGCTGCTGGCCGAGCAGATCACCAAGCTGGGTGACGGCTATTCCCTGATCCGGCGCGAATACATGACCGCAATCGGTCCAGTGGATATCCTGGCCCGCGATGCTGACGGCGCAACTGTGGCTGTCGAGCTCAAGCGCCGCGGCGATATCGACGGCGTGGAGCAGCTGACCCGGTATCTGGAGCTGCTTAACCGGGATCCCCTGCTGGCACCCGTCCGCGGCGTCTTTGCGGCACAGCAGATCAAGCCCCAGGCCAGGGTTTTGGCAGCCGACCGCGGGATTGAATGCCTAACGCTCGATTATGACGAAATGCGCGGTGTCGACGACAGCGAATCCCGGTTGTTCTAGTGCACCTGGCGCTGCGGTGCCGCGGCATTCATAATCCCGGTGCCGGCCGTTCAAAGGCCACGGCAATGGGTGCAAAAGCGGCCAGAACTTTCCGTTAAGTTTTTTCTTCGAATCCGTTGACGGGTCTTTAGTGGTATGTAACGCTATAACCAGTCTTTGTGTAGGTGTTATTCATGCTCGCAAGACGGTCGCGAGCGTGAAGCTCCTGTAGGAACTGCCGGTCGGCAGGGAACCTGGACTTCCCGCTTCGGTACAACCAGGCACGAGGTGTGCCGGTTAAGTTCCAGTAATAAAGGAGACAGACAAATGGCACAGGGAACCGTCAAATGGTTTAACGCGGAAAAGGGCTTCGGCTTCATTACCCCGGATGATTCCGACGGCGATGTATTCGTCCACTACTCGGAAATCCAGTCCAACGGCTTCAAGACCCTCGACGAGAACCAGCGCGTTCAGTTCGAGATCGGCCAGGGCGCCAAGGGCCCCCAGGCTACCGGCGTAACCGCCCTCTAGTCGTACCGGTTGAAGGCGGGGACTTCGGTCCCCGCCTTTGCTGTGTCCGCACGTTTCCCGGCGGCTTCGCCTCCCGGCTAGCTTCGACGGCGCAGGACGTTCGCACCCAGGGCACGCAGGCTGTCCATGAAACGCTCGTACCCGCGGTCGATGTGGTCCACTCCCCGCACCTCCGTGGTGCCCTCGGCAGCCAGCCCGGCAATCACCAGTGCCGCTCCGGCGCGGATGTCATTGGCTTCCACCGGCGCTCCTGAAAGCCTGGCGACTCCCTGGATCAGGGCGTGGTGTCCATCCAGCCGGACAACCGCGCCCAGCCGGGCCAGCTCCGAGGTGAAGCCCCAGCGTGCTTCGAAGACATTTTCCGTCACCATTCCTGATCCGGAAGAAACCGCATTAAGGGCGACGACGAACGGCTGCAGGTCGGTGGGGAACCCCGGGTAGGGAAGCGTCGAGACATTGATGGGCTGCGGACGCGAGGGTCCTTTGACGGAGAAACCGTCCTGTGTCGTTTCCACCACGCAGCCGGCCTGCGCGAGCTTGTCCAGCACCACCGTCAACGCACGTGGATCCGCCTGCCGGATCTCGATGCTCCCGCCCGTAATCGCAGCGGCGAACGCCCAGGTGCCGGCAACGATGCGGTCCGGGACAACCCGGTGTTCTACCGGGGAGAGTTTCTCGACGCCTTCAATCACCAGGGTATTGGTGCCCACGCCGCTGATTCTCGCACCCATCGCGCCCAGCATCTCGGCGATGTCCGTGATTTCCGGCTCCCGGGCGGCGTTGTCGATGACGGTGGTGCCGGCGGCCAGCGTTGCGGCCATCATGATGTTCTCCGTGGCGCCCACGGAGGGGAAGTCCAGGATGTGGCGGGCACCGGTGAGCCCTGAGGGAACCGACGCGATCAGGTAGCCGTGATCGATGGAAATGGAGGTTCCCATGGCCTCCAGTCCCGCCCGGTGCATGTCCAGCCCGCGGGAGCCGATGGCATCGCCGCCCGGCAAGGCAACTTCGGCACGGCGGCACCGCGCTACGAGCGGTCCGAGGACGGAGATCGAGGCGCGCATGGCACGAACCAGGTCGTAGTCCGCCTGGTGACCCGGTACGGCCGGGACGTCGATGTGAACGCGGGCGGCATCGGCGTCATAATCCACCGTGCAGCCGAGCCTGCGGAGCAGTTCGGACATGATCCAGACATCCTGGATATTGGGCACGTTGGTGATGGTGGAGCGCCCCTGTGCCAGAAGCGTTGCAGCCATCAGTTTCAGGACACTGTTCTTGGCTCCGGGAACCGTCACCGAACCGTTCAGGGTAGATGGACCGGTGACAACAATGACGTCTTCCATCCCTCCATAGTATGGGCGGGAAGGCACCCCTGCCCGCCGCACTGCGGATACGGGAAAGGCGCAGGGGAAGAAATCCCCAGCGCCTTACGCGCTTAGCGCCAGGTGCCGATACCTATCACCGGACCGGCCTCCAGCCAGGAGGACAGGCCAGTGTAGACGTCATACTTCATGGCAATGAGGAGCTCCTGGCCTTCGTATTCGAAGGTGACAACAAGCGCCCCGGGCTGGATCCGGGCGCGCTCCGCCTCGGTGGGCTGGCGCCATCCCTTCAGCTCCAGCGAACTGCGCAGGAACCGGTAGGGCGGACGCGGGCTCAGCGAGAGCAGCCGCAGCCATTCCACATGGGTGTCCGTATAACGACAAACCCCCATCCGCCACCCGCCGGGCGGGAAGCAGATGGAGGCGTCAAAGGTACCCAGGGTGCGCCGCAGCTGTGTGCGGCGCACCCAAAAGAGTCCCGTTGCCAAAACCAGCAGAGCGAAGAACGCTGCCAGCGCAATGAACACGTAGGTACTGTCCATTGGGGCGGGTCAGCGGGTCCCAGCGTTGGCTGCGTCGTTCAGCTGCGCGTTGTCCGCGACGATGACCACGCGGTTGCTGTCCACGGAGAAGAACCCGCCGTCGACCCCAACCGTGATGCGGCTGCCGGACACCGGTTCGATGGCCAGCTCGCCCTCGGCCAGGATCGCAAGGACCGGCGCGTGGCCGGGAAGGATCCCGATTTCGCCGTCGGACGTGCGTGCCTTGACCATCTTGGCTGCGCCGGACCACACGAAGTGGTCAGCCGCAACAATCTCGACTTCGAGTTCAGCAGTGTCAGCCATGGGGATTACTTCCCGGTCTGCTCTTGGATCTTCGCCCACTGACGTTCGACATCATCCATGCCGCCGACGTTGAAGAAGGCCTGCTCGGCGATGTGGTCTACGTCGCCGTCGCAGATGGCCTTGAAGCCTTCGATGGTGTCCTTGACGGAAACCGTCGAACCCTCGACGCCGGTGAACTGCTTGGCGGTGTAGGTGTTCTGCGACAGGAACTGCTGGATGCGGCGTGCACGTGCGACGACGATCTTGTCTTCTTCGCCGAGCTCGTCGATGCCGAGGATGGCGATGATGTCCTGCAGTTCCTTGTTCTTCTGGAGGATCTGCTTGACGCGGACAGCCGTGTCGTAGTGCTCCTGGCCGACGTACTGCGGATCGAGGATGCGCGACGTCGAGGTCAGCGGATCCACGGCCGGGTACAGGCCACGGGACGCGATTTCACGGGAAAGTTCCGTGGTGGCATCCAGGTGCGCGAAGGTGGTGGCCGGAGCCGGGTCGGTGTAGTCATCAGCCGGGACGTAGATGGCCTGCATCGAGGTGATCGAGTGGCCCTTCGTCGAGGTGATGCGCTCCTGCAGCAGACCCATCTCGTCAGCCAGGTTGGGCTGGTAGCCCACGGCGGAAGGCATGCGGCCCAGAAGGGTCGACACCTCCGAACCGGCCTGGGTGAAGCGGAAGATGTTGTCAATGAAGAGCAGCACGTCCTGGTTCTGCACATCGCGGAAGTACTCCGCCATGGTCAGTGCGGACAGGGCCACGCGCAGACGCGTTCCCGGCGGCTCATCCATCTGGCCGAACACAAGGGCCGTGTCCTTCAGGACGTTGGCTTCTTCCATTTCGACCCAGAGGTCGTTGCCCTCACGGGTACGCTCGCCGACGCCGGCGAACACCGAGGTGCCGCCGAAGTTACGGGCAACACGGGTGATCATTTCCTGGATCAGAACGGTCTTGCCGACACCGGCACCGCCGAACAGGCCGATCTTTCCACCCTTGATGTACGGGGTGAGAAGGTCGATGACCTTGATGCCGGTCTCCAGCATTTCAGTCGAGCCCTCAAGGTCCGCGAAGTTCGGGGCCTTGCGGTGGATCGGCCAGCGCTCCGTGATTTCGAGCTGGTCTTCCGCAACGTCCAGCGGCTCACCGAGCACGTTGAAGATGTGGCCCTTGACGCCGTCGCCAACAGGCACGGAGATGGGAGCACCGGTGTCGACCACGGCTGCGCCGCGGACCAGGCCGTCGGTAGCCTGCAGGGAGATGGCGCGGACGAGGTTGTCACCCAGGTGCTGGGAGGTCTCGAACGTGATGGTTTTGGTCTCACCGTTGAGCGTCAGCTCGGTGGTGAGGGCGTTGTAGATGGTGGGGATTGCGTCAGCCGGGAATTCGACGTCGACAACCGGGCCAATGACACGGGCGATACGGCCTGTGGCGCCCGGTGCTACGGAGGTTGCTCCGTGCTCGGCAGTTTGGGCAGTCATCTCTCTCACTTCACTCAGTTAGATGGCGTGTGGACTAAGTATTTTCTGGTGGAACTTTTCGAACCGGGAGGCTAGGAAGCGCTGAGCGCGTCCGCACCTGCCACGATCTCGGAAAGTTCCTGGGTGATTTCAGCCTGACGGGCGTTATTGCGAAGTCGCGTGTACTTCTTAATAAGGTCGGAGGCGTTGTCCCCTGCGGACTTCATGGCGCGCTGGCGTGCTGCGAGCTCGGAAGCGGCGGCCTGGAGCATGGCTGCGAAGATGCGCGACTCGATGTAGCGCGGCAGCAATGCGTCAAGAACCTGTTCCGGTTCGGGCTCGTATTCGTAGAGGGGCAGGATGTCCGTCTCGGACGCTGCTTCCTCTTCGACTACTTCCAGCGGCAGCAGACGGATAACCGCAGGTTCCTGGACAACCATGGACTTGAAGCGCGTGAACACGATGTGGATTTCGTCCACGCCGCCGTCTTCATAGGCCGTATTGAAGTCATCGAGGAGTGCTTTGCCGATTTCACGGGCGGTCTCGAACTCGGGCGCATCCGTACCGCCGGTCCAAACACGCTCGTAAGCGCGGTCGCGGAAGTCGTAGTACGCCTGGGCCTTGCGGCCCACCAGGTAGGTCTTGATCTCCTTGCCCTCTTCGCGGAGCAATTCGTTCAGCGATTCGCTCTGCTTCAGGACTCCGGCGGAGTACGACCCGGCAAGACCGCGGTCGGAGGTCATGATAACTACTGCCGCCCGGCGGATCTGCTCCGGCTCGGTCGTCAGCGGGTGATCAATTTCCGACTGGGACGCCACAGCAGAAACGGCACGGGTGATCGCATTGGAATACGGCAGCGCCGCGGCGACGCGGGTGCGCGCCTTTCCAATCCGAGAGGCAGCAATCAGCTCCATCGCCTTGAAGATCTTCTGCATCGACGTAGTCGAGGCGATCTTCTGGCGGTAGACCCGAATTTGGGCTCCCATACTTTTCCTTTCGGTTCCTAGCGTTGAACTAGGGCTAAGGCAATGGCCAAGAGTTCCGCGGCGGCCGTCGCCGGCCGCGGAACCCGTTAGCCGTTAGCGCTTCTGCTTGACGATCTTTTCCTGGTCGACTGCGTCTTCGTCCAGAGCCGATGCCTCTTCGTGGCCGGCAGCAACCATGCGGTTGTCGCCTTCGCCGAAGAAGCCCTGCTTGAAGTCGGAGATGAGGCTCTTGAGTTCATCAACCGTGGAGTCTTCGAGCTTGTTGGTCTCAGACAGAACGGTCATGACCTTCGAGGTCCGGCGCACGTGATCAAGGAACTCGGTTTCGAAGCGGCGGACATCTTCCACCGGAACGTCATCGAGGAAGCCGTTGGTGCCGGCCCAGATCGAAACGACCTGGTCTTCAACCGGGTACGGGGAGTACTGACCCTGCTTCAGCAGTTCCATGAGGCGGGCGCCGCGGGTCAGCTGCTGGCGGGAGGCTGCATCCAGGTCCGAGGCGAACATGGCGAATGCCTGCATGTCCCGGTACTGGGCGAGTTCCAGCTTCAACGTGCCGGAGACCTTCTTCATGGCCTTCTGCTGTGCAGCACCGCCAACGCGGGACACGGAGATGCCGACGTCCACTGCGGGGCGCTGGTTGGCGTTGAAGAGGTCCGACTGCAGGAAGATCTGGCCGTCGGTGATGGAAATGACGTTGGTCGGGATGTAGGCCGAGACGTCGTTTGCCTTGGTTTCGATGATCGGCAGGCCGGTCATCGAGCCTGCACCGAGCTCGTCGGAGAGCTTGGCGCAACGCTCCAGCAGGCGGGAGTGCAAGTAGAAGACGTCGCCCGGGTAGGCTTCGCGTCCCGGCGGGCGGCGCAGCAGCAGCGACACGGCGCGGTAGGCTTCAGCCTGCTTCGAGAGATCATCAAAGATGATCAGGACGTGCTTGCCGCCGTACATCCAGTGCTGGCCGATAGCCGAGCCGGCGTACGGTGCCAGGTACTTGAAGCCTGCGGGGTCGGATGCCGGGGAGGCCACGATGGTGGTGTACTCCATGGCGCCTGCATCTTCGAGGGTCCGCTTGATCTCAGCGATCGTGGACGCCTTCTGGCCGATGGCCACGTAGATGCAGCGCACCTGCTTTTCGGCGTCGCCGGAGGCCCAGTTGGCCCTCTGGTTCAGGATGGTGTCGACGGCGATTGCCGTCTTGCCGGTCTTGCGGTCACCGATGATCAGCTGGCGCTGGCCCCGGCCGATCGGGATCATGGCGTCGATAGCCTTGAGGCCGGTCTGAAGCGGCTCGTGAACCGACTTACGCTGGGTAACACCCGGTGCCTGGAGTTCCAGTGCACGGCGTGCTTCAGCCTCGATCGGGCCCATGTCATCCAGGGGCTCGCCCAGCGGATCGACGACGCGGCCCAGGAAGGCATCCCCAACGGGGACGGACAGGACTTCACCGGTGCGGTGAACTTCCTGGCCTTCTTCGATGCCGCCAAAATCGCCAAGGACAACGACACCGATTTCACGGGTGTCGAGGTTCTGGGCCAGGCCCAGCGTTCCGTCCTCGAACCGAAGCAGCTCATTCGCCATCACGGAGGGCAGGCCCTCCACACGGGCAATGCCGTCGCTGGCGGTGGTTACGCGGCCAACTTCAACGCGCTCTGCGTTTCCGGGTTCGTAGGACGCCGCAAATTCATTCAACGCATTACGGACGTCGTCGGCGTTGATGGTCAATTCGGCCATCTGCAGTCCCTGCTCTCCTATGTTGTGATCATCGCTTCGTGCCGATGACCTTCGATTGGTTCTAATGTTTCTCTTGGCCCGCTTCAGCCAGATGGTGGCTAAACGGCGAGCTTCCGGCGCAGTTCCGACATACGGGTCACCACGGTGGAATCGACGACTTCATCGCCCACCGTAACCCGGATACCACCGACGATCGAGGGATCAACGGCTGCGTTGATCTTCAGTTCACGGCCGTACAGGCTGTTCAAAGATGCCTGCAGCCGGGCAAACTGCTCTTCCGTCAGCGGACGGCTGGTCACTACTTCGGCGATCCACCGCTGCTGCCGTCCGGCGACCAGTTCCAGGAACCGGGTCACAAGGGCAGTGGGGCGGAGTCCGCGCGGAGCCGTGACAGCCTGCCGGATCAGTACCTTGGCCGCGTCGGACGCGCCGGGTACCAGCTTCAGTGCAAGTTCTGCCCGTGCCTCCGCGGTTGCCCGCGGGTTGGACAGCGCACGCTGCACATCATGGTTGGATGCCACGGTCTGGTTGAAACGGAAGAGGTCGCCCTCAAGTTCCTCAAGGCCGGCAGTACCGGGACCCTTGTTTTCCGCGACCGCGGAGACAACCGTTGCAGCCAGGGTTTCCAGAGCATCCCCGAGGTCGCGCGGTGCGCGCCAGCGGGAATCAACCAAAGAAGCAACAATCTGTTCGGCGTCGGCCGAAACCTTGCCGCCAACCAGTTTGGAGACCAGGGCTGCCTTCTCATGGCCATCACGAGCCGGATCCGTCAGGGCCCGCAGCAGGCCGGTCTGGCCGTCCAGCAGGCCCAGAATTCCAAAGAGTTCCTCTGCCAGGCCAAGGTTAGCTGTGGGAAGACGAGCTTCCAGCTGACCCTGGGCTGCTGCCAGAGACTCGCTCGATATACCTGCCATTACTGAACCGCACCTGCGTTCTGCGATGATTCCAGCTCATCCAGGAAACGGTCCACTACGCGTGCCGAGCGTGCATCGTCGGAGAGTGACTCTCCAACGATCTTTGATGCCAGCTCGGTAGCCAGCGTGCCGACTTCGCTGCGGAGCGAGACAACTGCTGCCTGGCGCTCCGCCTCGATGGCAACCTGGGACTGTTCCATGATGCGTGCTGACTCGGCAGCAGCCTTGGCCTTCAGGTCGGCGAGAATCTGAGCGCCTTCAGAGCGCGCTTCCTCACGGATCCGGTTGGCTTCGGTGCGTGCGTCAATCAGCTGCTGCTTGTACTCGTCCAGGGCAGCACTGGCTTCCGCCTGTGCAGCCTCGGCCTTGGCAAGTCCGCCTTCGATGGCCTCGGTACGCTCTGCATACGTCTTCTCGAACATCGGGACGACGAACTTGACGACGATGAACATCAGCACGGCGAAGCCAAGCAGTGTTACCAGGATCTCCCAGATGTTTGGGATCAGAGGATTAGCGCCTTCTGCGGCGGCGAGGATAAGTGCCTCGTTCATTTCTCATCCGTCCTATCTACTTGGTGTGGGAAATACGCGCTGAAGTTAGAGAACGAACGCGAAAACCAGACCAAGGATGGCGAGGGCTTCGGTCAGGGCCAGGCCCAGGAAGGCGATCGGCTGAAGCACGCGCTGTGCTTCCGGCTGGCGTGCAACGCCGTTGATGTAAGCAGCGAAGACCAGACCAACACCGATTGCGCCGCCGATAGCGGAGAGGCCGTAGCCGATGAGGTTCAGGGAGCCGTCGATTTCACCAGTCATTTTGGTTATTCCTTTCAAGATGCCCGAAGGCAGGTTGTTTGGTTCAGGGGGTTCCCCGCGAGGGGAGGTTTAGTGCTCCGCGGCTGCTACTGAGCCTTGGATGTAGATCGCAGTCAGCAGCGTGAAGACATAAGCCTGCAGGCACTGGATCAAAACTTCGAACAAGAACATTGCGACGCCGCCAACAAGGGTCAGCGCGCCCAGCGGCTTCAGCAGGCCTTCGGCCTCCAGCAGCAGGAACTCGGTGCCCGAGGCAGCCAGCATGATGATCAGGTGGCCGGAGAGCATCGTCGCGAAAAGACGGAGGCTGTGCGTGATGGGGCGGACCAGGAAGGTCGAGATGATTTCGATCAGGACGACCAGCGGCAGGATGGCGATCGGGACGCCGGAAGGAACGGTGGCGTACTTGAAGTACTTAATGCCGTGCCTCTTGATGCCCAGGATGATCCAGGTGAAGTACACGATCGCTGCCAGCGCATAGGCGGTACCCACGTGTGAGGTGGTCGGCAGCTGTGCCAGCGGAATGCTGCCCCACAGGTTGTTGATCAGGATGAAGAAGAAGAGGGAGAACAGCAGCGGAACAAAGGGACGGAAGTCCTTCTCACCGATGATGTCGCGGCCGATCGAATTGCGGACCAGGTTGTAGCTGAACTCGCCCAGGAACTGCAGGCGTCCCGGAACAAGCTGACGCTTCTTCGCGGCAGCAATAAAGAACCAGCTGATCAGGGCAACGGACAGGAGGATAAGCAGCATCTGCTTTCCAAAGCCCTCGCCGTACTCGGCACCCCAGGGAAGGATCTCAGGGAGGTGCATTTCATCGAGGGTTGGTGCAACAAACCCCTCTTCATTGGCGGCGGGAAGCGCAAGCGCGATCAACGCGTTTCCTCTCTGCTTTGTCCATCGTTGGGCATTTCATTGGCGGGGGCATGTGGCATGCATCCGTTTACTAAGTTGTGTGACATGGCTTCGTCTAACCCTCATCCGGCCGTTCTCCACCCGTGGGCGGTTTCGGCTTAGTGGAAGTGAGCCCGTGGGCGGCAGCTACGTAATAACCGCTCAGCCCGCCCAGGGCAATACCTGCAAATAGAATCCAGCGGGTCTCCAGAAGACTGTCCAGCCCCCACCCTATCAAACCAAGGGCAATGATTCCGGACAGGACATATTGGAGGATCGCACGGCGCTTGCTGAGCGGTGCTTCAAATGCTGCTGGAACCTGGCCGGACGCTTTCTTCTTCGATTTAGCTGCCACCTCAGGCTCCTTTCAGGGAATTGTCTGCGCCGGCAGGCGCGTCGGAAAAAATAAGCTGGCGGGTCCGGGAGAAAGAGCGGATCTCCGCAATCTGCCAGATCACCACCGTGCCCATGGCAGCGAAGGCGAACCACGGCCGCTCGAGCCACTCGGGCACCCCGACCGCCCACAGGGCCACCGCGAAGCCGACGACTTTGACGGCATAGGTGACTGCGAACATTCCAATCGCGCCGGAGGGGTTCTTCCGTCCAACCGCGTGGCCGACCAGCAGGCTGATTCCAAAGAAGAGGACAATCAGGGCCCAGCCGGCGCCCACGCTGGCGGCACCGCTGGCTCCGGGGCCCATCAGGGCTGCACCGGCCGCAGCAGCGGCTGGAACTGCGGTCCACAGAACCGACGTCGCGAGGATGCTTAACCAGGGAGCGTTTGCCGGCCCGGAAGCACTGATCCGCATACCGCGTGCGCCTTTGGCTTGGCTCATGGCTGCAGGATCATCCTTGTGCTGGGGGAAAGGTGGAACAGGTGCGCATGACGCGTCACCGTTCTTAGCGACGTTTGAATTCTACAGTACATAGAACTGCGTCGTGACACGTGCGTTTCGGCGCCGGCCGGTTGTCACGCACTGGTGCGGCCGCGTATGGCAGCCACCAGCTTGGGGGACGCCAGGTACAGGGCAGCGACAGCCGCCACGAAGACAGTTCCGGCGGCAGTGGTCCCCCAGCCGGAGCCACCCGTCACCAGGGCTGTTGCCCCAACGAGGACAGTGCAGGCAGTAACGAATGACGCTGACTGGACGTGGCTCAGGCCCGCATCGGTCAGCCGCTGGTACACATGCTGGCGGTGGGCCGCATACCAGCGTTCACCCCGCCGGATCCGGCGCATCAGGGTGGTGAAGGTGTCCAGGAGGTAGATCAGGATCGGGAAGAGCAGGTACTCAACGTACACTCCGGCCAGCAGGGCGGCGACAGCGGTACCGGCGATGGAAGCGCCGAGAAGGTAGCTGCCGACGTCGCCCATGAACACTGAACCACGCCCGAGGTTCCAGGGCAGGAACGCCGCAAAGGCCGCGGCGATGACGGCACCCGCCGCGATGAGCCAGACCTGCCCGGACAGGGCTCCGCTGGCCGCGTACAGGATACCCACCGCCATTCCGTGCAGGCCCGAGATGCCGTTCACGCCGTCCATGAAATTTGCGACGTTGATGTAGCCGGCGATGACCAGCATTCCCGCGGGCACCCACCAGTAGCTTTGCCCGAGCGTTGCCGCCAGGGCAGCAGTTGCCGCGGCGCCGATCAGCAGCTGCCCGGTGAAGCGCGTCTTGATGGACAGGCCCCGGAAGTCCTCGACCCAGCCCAGCAGCGAGGCGGAGGCAACGACGCCGATGAGGATCAGCACCAGGGAACGGTCGACGGCAACATAGCCCGTCAGCAGCGCGGTTCCGAGGCCAAGCAGGACGCCGGCTGCAATCGTGGCGCCGACTCCGCGGATCACTGCCTTGGTGTGTGAGGACCGTTCATTGGGCACGTCCACCACGCCGAGGCGGCGGAGCAGCGGGATGAAGGCAAACGGCAGCAGCAGGCTGGCCAGGAAGGAAACAGCGACGGGTACGGCCAGAGCCATCAGCCGGTCCGCCGATCCTCGCGGCCGGCGGCCCCGGATCCTTCCGAAAGATCCTGCAGCCGCAGGGCGGCAGTATCCGGGAGGGGGAAGATAGCGGCCGCCGGTGCACCGGCACCGTCCGCAGCCACCGGGGACTCCCCCGGACCGAATCCGCAGCGGCGCAGCCAGTCTTCGGCGTTGAGATCTTCCGGAGCGAGGACGGCCACCGAGGTGTGAGAGATCTTTGGATGCAGCGGACGGGAATCATCCTCCCCGGTGCCGACCAGGATCTCGTGCAGCTTTTCGCCCTTGCGCAGGCCGGTGAAGACAATCTCGATGTCCTTGCCGGACATCGCGATCATCCGCTGTGCAACATCGAGGATCTTGACAGGCTCGCCCATGTCCAGGATGAGCACCTCTCCCCCGCGGCCGATCGCGCCGGCCTGGATAACCAGCTGGCAGGCTTCGGGGATGGTCATAAAGAACCGGGTGACTTCCGGGTCGGTGACCGTGACGGGCCCGCCCTGGCGGATCTGCTCGGTGAAGAGCGGCAGCATGGATCCGCGGCTGCCGATCACGTTGCCGAAGCGCACAGAGACGAACCGGCGCCCGCTGTGCCCGGCCATCCAAGCCGTGAGCTTTTCCGCGACCCGCTTGGAATGGCCCAGGACCGTGGTTGGGTTGGCTGCCTTGTCCGTGGAGATGTTCACGAAGTGGCTTACGCCCGCCTTGTGCGCTGAACGGAGCACGTTGGCGGTGCCCAGCACGTTCGTCTTCCAGGCCTCGAGCGGATACTGCTCCAGCAGTGAAACGTGCTTGAGCGCGGCCGCGTGGAAAACGACGTCGGGGCGGCGCTGGTCGAAGATCTCGTCCAGTGCCCGGGCATCGCGGATATCCGCCAGCACGGTGTCCCGGCCGTTCAGCAGGCCCTGGCCGGTGATCGAGAGCTGGGTAAGCTGCAGGCCGGTCTCGTCCCGGTCCACCATGATCAGCTCTGCGGGGGCGAACGCGGTGATCTGCCGGCAGAGTTCCGAACCGATTGAGCCGCCCGCTCCGGTGACCAGTACCTTCTTGCCGGTGAGGTAACCGGCTACTTCATCAACGTGAATGTCCACCGGACGGCGGCCGATCAGGTCTTCAACGGCGACCTCGCGGAAGTCCGTCAGGCCTGCTCCCGAACCCTTGGCCAGCATGTCGCGCAGGGGCGGCAGGACCATGACCCGCAGATCCAGGCCCTCGGCACTGTCGGTAACCTGGCGCACCTGGGCGGCATCGACGTCGGCGATTGCAATGATCAGCACCGTGGCCCTGGTCCGCTGCACCAGGTCCTTCAGGTCGGCGAGCTTGCCCATGACCGGCACTGTGCCCAGCCGCAGGTGTTTCTTGGCGGGATCGTCATCGACCAGGCCCACCGGGAAGTACGGGGAATCCGGATCGTTCATCATCCGGGTGACCAGCGAATTGCCGAGGAAGCCGGCACCGTAAATCAGGGTGCGCTGGGCTTCGTCGCCCGGGCGCACCTTGCTTTCGACGTACATGCGCTTGAGGTAGCGGATGGCTGCCATGAAGAGGCAGGCGAACGGGAACGCCAGGACGCCCGTGCTGCGGGGAATGTCGATCGCCAGGCCAAAGAGGACGCTGACAAGCACCAGGATGGCGGAGACCACGATGGTGACGACGGCGAGCAGCCGCATTTCATGGAAACTGCCGAAGCTGTAGCGGCCCCTGTACAGGGCAAAGGAGTATCCGACGATCAGCTGCGTCACCACGGCGACGCCGCAGAACACTGCCAGGCCGCCGAAACTGATCTGGTCCACAGTCAGCTCGTAGCGCAGGACCAGCGCCAGGACGATGGCCACCACCCAGGCCAGCGAATCCAGCACGTATTGCGACCAGAGCCAGAGAGCGGGCTTCTCGTCACGGGCCGGGGTGGTTGTGTCCCTGCTTGAATCGTTCATAGTCCTCAACGGGTTTGCGCCCGGTTCGTGTCTCGGTTCCTGGGTCCCCCGTGCCGCAGACACGAAAGGACGTTGATTCGGCGTGTAATAGACTTGGAATCTATTCAGCATACTAACTGCATGTCCCATCTCCGTCCGGCAACGCCTGTGGCTGCGGACGGAGCCTTGAAAGGAACACCTTGCCGGAATCAGTGGCCGTTGCTGCGGTGACGTTCGACCGCCCCGATGACGTCAAGACCCTTTTGGGGGCACTCGCGGCGCAGACGGCTCCGGTGGCTTCGGTCGCCCTGGTGGACTCCGGGAAAAGCCCGGTACAGGATATCGCCGAGTCTTCTGCGGCCAATGTCACCTATGTGCGCTCCGAAACCAACCTCGGCGGGGCAGGCGGATTCTCCCTTGCCATCCTCACCGCCATGGCCTCCGGTGCGGACTGGATCTGGATCATGGACGACGACGCCCATCCAGAGGATCCCGAATGCCTGCAGGCCCTGCTCGACGCCGCCAACGAGCGCGGTCTCGACGTCATCCTGCCGCTGGTGGTGGCGCCCGGACAGCCTGACACGCTGTCCTTCCACTTCCGGATCGACGGCCGCCTGACCCATGACCGCGCGGAGGTTGCCAAGGCCGGATTCCTGCCGGGCGTCGGGCATTTCTTCAACGGAGCACTCATCCGCCGCGATGTGTTCTTCCGCGTCGGACTGCCGGACCTGCGCCTGTTCATCCGCGGCGACGAGACGGACTTCATGATCCGCCTGCGCAAGGCCGGCATCCCGTTCGGCACGCTGACCTCGGTGGCGCTCAGCCACCCGGCGGCCTGGTCCGAAGTACAGGAAATCCTGGGCGGTCGCCTGCACGTGCTCGTGCCGGACACCGAATTCAAGCGTTTCTATTTCTTCCGCAACCGCGGTCACCTGACGCTCAAGCACAAGCGGCTCCGGTCGCTGGCGGCAGACGCCGTCGGGTACCCGGTTCACTTTGCGCGCACCCGCGACCTGCGCGGATTCCGGGCCTGGCTCCGTGCCTATGCCGGCGGTGTACGCGGCAACATGTTTGGCCCTCCTTCGGACCAAGGCTTCTAGCATGCCCGGTTCCCCTCCCGGCATCGAGGACCTGGCGCTGGTCATTGTGACCTTCAACCGCTCCGATTATCTCCGCGGCCTGCTCACGTCCGTGGCATCCCTGGATCCGGCACCGCGTTCCGTGGTTGTCGTCGACAATGCCAGCACGGACAGCACCGCTGACGTCCTGACTGAGCTGCAGCCCGGTTTCCCGGTCCCGCTGACCGTAGTGACCCTCGCGGAGAACACCGGAGGTTCCGGCGGTTTCGCTGCGGGGATCAACCGGGCCATGGAGCTGGGCGCGCAGTGGCTGTGGCTCATGGACGACGACGTCGTGGTACTTCCGGGAGCGGTTTCAGCGCTGTCCAAATGGACAGAAGAGTACGACTGCATCCACGGCCGCCGGCTGGATGAGGCGGGCAGGCCGTTCTTCTGGCAGCACCGCTTCCTGCCCTTCCTGGGCGTGCACGTTCCGGTGCGTGGAAACGTCTTCCGGAACAGTCCGGTCTTTGCGACGAACGTGGGTTGCTTCGAGGGAATGCTGGTCCGCGCCGGAGTTGTCCGGACCATCGGCCTGCCGGATCCGCGCTTCTTCATTAACGGCGACGACGAAATCTACGGCTGGCTCGCCTCGCTCAGCCACAAGGTCGTCTACGTCAATGATTTTGTCCTGCAGAAGGTCCGTCCGCAAAAGCAGATCGACCTGGGCATCCGGCACCTCAACGATTCAAGCGACCTCAGCCGCTTCTGCGCCATGCGCAACCGCGGCCATACGGCCGGCTACCTCCGTGCCCATGGCAGGTTCAACCGGGCGGGGTTTGCTGCCGGGACCGCGCTGACGGCAGCCAAGGAAATCCTCCGCCTGCTCGCCGTCGAGCGCCGGTTGCGAGGAGCGGGCACGTTATGGCGCGGATGGCGCGAATCACGGACCATTCTGCGCGATCGAACCTGGCAGCCCATGGCACCGTTCCCGGCCGGGACTGCGTCCGGCGGCGCTGCCGCTCCCAACCAACCCGCGATCTAGGACACCAACACGTTGAACCCGGACTCCCTCACCGATCCTGCCTCCGAACCTGTTTGGGCTGTCCTCGGGGCCAGCGGATTCATTGGCTCCGCCCTGCAGTCCGCCCTGACAGCGCGGGGAATCACCGTGCGCTACGTCAAGGCGCCGCGGCTCACGGCCGTGTCCACGGACGCCGCCGGCATCCTGGCCGAAGCAACCAGGCTCGAGAACGAGCGCCTGGACCTGGCAGGTGCACTGGCCGGCGCCGACGTCGTCATCAATGCAGCCGGACTGGCGACCCCCTCCGGTGCCGATTCACCGGCGCTGCGCGGCGCGAACGCACTCCTTCCGGTGCTGGTTGCCGATGCGGCCGACGCCGCAGGAGTCCGCCGCTTTGTCCACCTGAGCAGTGCGGCTGTCCAGGGACACAGGGCTTTCCTTGACGAAAGCAGCTACGTGCAGCCGTTCTCCGCCTACTCGCGCTCAAAGGCCCTCGGTGAAGATGCCCTCGCCGCCCGGTCTCAGAAAGACTGCAGCGTCGTGACCATCCGTGCGACATCGGTGCAGGGACCCGAGCGGCAGACAACGCTGACACTGGTGCGTGTGGCTGCCACTCCCCTGGCCTCGGTAGCTGGCCGCGGGGAAGCACCCACTCCGGTCAGTTCAGTCCACGCGCTCACTGAATTCACCGCCGCCGTCGCCTCGTATGACGGCGAAGTGCCTCCGGTCGTCCTGCAGCCCTGGGAGGGCGCAACGGTTGCCGATGTACTTCGTGCCGCCGGAGGCCGGGAGCCGAAACGCCTGCCGCGATGGTTCTGCAAGGCATCCCTCAAGGCCGGCTACGCCGTCTCGGCTCTCCTGCGGGAGCGGTTCCACGGCCCGCTGCGGCGGCTGGAGATGATGTGGTTTGGCCAGCGCCAGGAGCCGGGGTGGGCTGAGGCCGCCGGGAAAGTTCCCGCGCCGCAGGTGGTGCAGGTGCTGACCCAGGCCCGGACCGCCCGGCAGCGGATGGACCCGGCCCGCTAGGCCGGGCTGGTTACTTCAGCTTCGGGGCCGGCATCCGAAACTTCGGGGGCGGGTTCCTCGCCCAGATCCAGCACCGAAGGTACGACGGCGCGCAGTTCCTCCACGCTGATGGCACCGGCGCGCACTATCCGCAGCGGCGAGGCCGTGGCATCAACAATGGTGGACGGAATGCCTTCGCTGCCTTCCTGCGGACGCGGACCGGCTTCCAGGTAGACTTCGACGGATTCGGCCAGCTGTGCCTGTGCCTCGGCCGCGGTCTGGGCAGCGGGCGCTCCGGTGCGGTTCGCCGAAGACACCGCCATGGGCCCGGTCAGTGCCAGCAGGTCCAGGGCCACTTCGTCGTCGGGCATCCGCAGTGCCACTGTTCCCTTGGTGTCGCCAAGGTCCCAGGTGAGGGAGGGCTGCGCGTGGAAGATCAGGGTCAGGCCGCCGGGCCAGAACGCTTCAGCCAGGGCCCGGGCCTCGGTGCTGACGTCCACGGCCAGGCCGTCCATGGTCTGCAGGCGGGGAACCAGCACGGGCGGCGGCATGGAACGGCCGCGGCCCTTGGCCGCCAGAAGAGTTGCCACCGCCTGCGGCGAGAACGCGTCTGCGCCGATACCGTACACGGTGTCCGTGGGCAGGACGATGCACTGCTTGGCGGCTATGGCCTGCTGGGCGCGTGCCAGTCCGGCGCTCCGGCCTTCGGGGTCTGAACAATCAAAGCTGGTGGTCACGGAACTATTCTTTCATGATGCGGCCGGTTGGTCAGCGGGCTGTCCTTACGGCGGAGGTGGCTCGCGGGCGGTCATTGAGGTCCCGGTGGGAGGTAACGTCTTCCCACGCCGGGTCCGAGGTGAGGCGGGCTGCGATAACTTCCGCCTGGACTTCCGCGTGTTCCATGACGAAGTATCCGCCGGGACGCAAAAGCCGTGCGGCGGTCTTCGCTGCAGCAGCAGGCAGTTCCAGCCCGTCCTCTCCCCCGCCGTAGAGTGCCATTGCCGGGTCATGCTCGGCCGCCTCCGGCTCGTTCGGGACGGCACCGGCGGGAATGTAGGGCGGGTTGGAGGCGACGACGTCGAACGTCCCGTCGTGTCCGGCCAGCGCCGTTCGAAGGTCTCCTTCAAGCACTGTGACACCCAGCGGTTCGAGGTTCTTGCGCGCCCAGGCCAGCGCCAGCGGACTCAGCTCGACGGCGTACACCGCTGACCCGGGGACCTCCGCCGCCACGGAACCGGCTATGGCCCCGGAACCGGTTCCCAGGTCCGCCACTTTGGCTCCGCCGGAAACCAGCAGTGCCTGGTCGATGGCCAGCTGGGCAACCGTCTCCGTCTCCGGGCGCGGGACGAAAACGCCCGGGCCAACGGCCAGTTCCAGACGCCGGAAGTACGCCTTGCCGGTGAGGTGCTGGAGCGGAATGCGCTGCGCACGCTCGGCCACCAGCTCGGCATAGCCGGCGGGTGCCGGAGCGTCCGTGTAAGCCAGGGCCCGGACACGTCCCAGGCTCTCTCCGAGCAGATGCGCGGCCAGGAGTTCAGCGTCCACGCGCGGGGTGGGCACGCCGGCGGCGGACAGCTCCGCCGCCGCCGCGCGCAGCGCCTGGTCCAGTGAAGGAGCGGGCACGGTGGTCCTAGGCTTCGTCGCCGATGGCGTCCAGGCGGGCCTGCTCATCCATTTCGATGGCAGCCTGGACAACGGCTTCCAGGTCACCGTTCATGACGGTGTCGAGGTTGTAGGCCTTGTAGCCGGTGCGGTGGTCAACGATCCGGTTTTCCGGGTAGTTGTACGTGCGGATGCGCTCTGAGCGGTCCATGGTGCGGATCTGGGACTTGCGGATGTCCGAGTTCGCGGCGTCGATCTTCTCCTGCTCGTGAGCCAGGATGCGGGAGCGCAGCACGCGCATCGCCGCTTCACGGTTCTGCAGCTGGGACTTCTCGTTCTGCATGGCCACCACAATGCCGGTTGGCAGGTGGGTGATCCGCACGGCGGAGTCGGTGGTGTTGACGGACTGGCCGCCCGGACCGGAGGAGCGGTAAACGTCGATCTTCAGGTCGTTCTGGTTGATCTCGACTTCTTCGGGCTCGTCCACTTCCGGCAGCACCAGCACGCCGGCAGCAGAGGTGTGGATCCGGCCCTGGGATTCGGTGACCGGAACGCGCTGGACACGGTGCACGCCGCCTTCGTACTTCAGGCGGGCGTAGACGCCCTCAGCCGGGTCATTGGAGGAACCCTTGATGGCCATGGAAACGTCCTTGTAGCCGCCCAGGTCCGACTCGGTGGCGGAGATGATCTCGGTGCGCCAGCCGCGGGTTTCCGCGTAGCGCGTGTACATGCGCAGCAGGTCGCCGGCGAAGAGCGCGGCTTCGTCGCCGCCTTCGCCGCCCTTGACCTCAATGATGACGTCGCGGCCGTCATTGGGGTCACGGGGAATCAGCAGGCGGCGCAGCTTCTCCTGTGCCTCGGCCAGCTGGTTCTTCAGGACGGGAACCTCGGCGGCGAATTCAGGGTCCTCGCCGGCCATTTCCTGCGCGGCTGCGAGGTCGTCTTCCAGCCCGTGCCAGGTATTGTACGCGTCCACAATCCGGCTCAGTTCCGCATAGCGCCTGCCCAGGCGGCGTGCCAGTCCCTGATCTGCGTGCACGGCGGGATCCGAGAGCCGCATCTGGAGTTCAGCGTGCTCATCCAGCAGTCCCTGTATGGACTCAAACATTGTTTTCCATTCCTTCTTCGCACCGTGGGGTCTGCCTGAAAACGCGGATCCCGTTGCTGTCTTAGAACCATTCTCGCCCGGGCGGGCAGCTGCCGGTTAACCGGCGAGCCCTTAACTGCCAAGCCGCCCAGGCCCCCGGTCCTTTTCAAAGGACGGGGGCATGAGCGGCCGGGTCAGGCAGCTAATCGTTCTTGCTGCCCAGGGTGGTCTTCTGCACCTGCATCAGGAACTCGACGTTGGACTGCGTTTCCTTGATCTTGCCGGTGAGCAGTTCCAGTGCCTGCTGGGTGTCGAGGCCGGAGAGAACGCGGCGCAGGCGCCACATGATCTTGACCTCTTCAGCGGAAAGCAGGTTCTCTTCGCGCCGGGTGCCGGAGGCGTTGACGTCAACGGCGGGGAAGATGCGCTTGTCCGCAAGGTTGCGGGAAAGGCGCAGTTCCATGTTGCCGGTACCCTTGAACTCTTCGAAGATGACCTCGTCCATCTTGGATCCGGTCTCGACGAGCGCGGTGGCCAGGATGGTCAGCGATCCGCCGTTTTCGATGTTGCGGGCTGCACCGAAGAAGCGCTTCGGCGGGTACAGTGCCGAAGAGTCGACACCGCCGGAGAGGATACGGCCCGACGCCGGAGCGGCCAGGTTGTAGGCACGGCCCAGGCGGGTCATGGAGTCCAGGAGGACGACGACGTCGTTGCCCATTTCCACGAGGCGCTTGGCCCGCTCGATGGCGAGTTCAGCAACCGTGGTGTGGTCATCGGCAGGACGGTCGAAGGTCGAGGCAATGACTTCGCCCTTGACCGTGCGCTGCATGTCGGTGACCTCTTCGGGACGTTCGTCCACGAGGACCATCATCAGGTGCACTTCGGGGTTGTTGATGGAGATTGCGTTGGCAATCGCCTGCAGGATCAGCGTCTTGCCGGCCTTGGGCGGGGACACGATCAGGCCGCGCTGGCCCTTGCCGATCGGAGCCACCAGGTCAATGACGCGGGGGCCGATCACCTTGGGCGAGGTCTCCAGGCGCAGGCGCTCGGAGGGGTAGAGCGGAACCAGCTTGTTGAATTCGACGCGGTCCTTGTTGTCCTCGGCCGGCTTGCCGTTGACGGAGGTCAGGCGGACCAGTGCGTTGAACTTCTGGCGGGCAGTGTTGCCCTGGTTCTCGCCGTCACGCGGGGCACGGATGGCGCCAACGACGGCATCGCCCTTGCGCAGGTTGTACTTCTTGACCTGTGCCAGGGAAACGTAGACATCGTTCGGGCCCGGGAGGTAGCCGGAGGTGCGGACGAACGCGTAGTTCTCCAGCACATCCAGGATGCCTGCAACGGGCAGCAGGACGTCATCTTCGGTAACTTCGACGTCGTCCACGTCAGGGTTCCGGTCGCGGTTGCGGCGGCGCTCGTTGCGGTCACGGAACCGGTCATTCCGGTCGTTGCGCTCGTTGCGGTCGTTGCGGTCGTTCCGGTTGCGGTTGCGGCGGTTACGTCCGCTGCGGCTGTTGTCGTCGCCGTCGGAGTCGCGGTTGTCGTTGCGGTCGCCGCGGTTGTCGCTGCGGTCGTTCCGGTTGTTCTCGCGCTCTGCGCGGTTCTCGTTCCGGTCACCGCGCTCGCCGCGGTTTTCGTTCCGGTCACCGCGCTCTGCGCGGTTCTCGTTCCGGTCACCGCGGTCACCGCGGTTCTCGTTCCGGTCACCGCGGTTGCGGCTGCGGCCCTGGCGCTCTGAGCGGTCCTCGCCGGAGTCAGCCTTGTCCTGTCCGCCGTTGTCCTGGCCACCGTTTTCCTGGCCGGCATTTTCCTGGCCGGCGCCTGGGGCTGCTGCGTCTTCGGCGCTGCCCTCGCCGTCGTTGCGGCGGTTGCGGCGGTTGCGGCCACGCTCGCGCTGGCCTTCTTCACGGGTTTCCTGCACCGGTGCGGACGCTTCGGGCTGGGCTGCTTCCGTTGCCTCGCCGGCGGCGGGCGTTACGACGCCGTCGCTCGCTGCCCGGCGGTTGCGGTTGCGGGTGCGTGCCGGACGCTCGGCCGGCTGCTCGCCGTCCGTGGCCTCGGCCTTTGCTGCCGGAGCGGAATCGCCGTTTCCGGCGTCCTTGACAGGGCGGTCTGCGCCCGCCTTATCCGTCTGCGGCGCTTCGGACTTGGATCCGCGGACCGGACGGTCCGCTACGGCGCCGCCGCGCTGGTGGTTCGAAATGGCGGTCACGAGATCGCCCTTGCGCATGCGGGACCCTCCGGTGATGCCCAGTTGTCCGGCCAGTGCCTGCAGCTGTGCAAGCTTCAGGCCGGCGAGCCCGGAGCTCTTGGAAGTTGTTTCACCGTTGGAACCGGCGGATGCTGATGAGTCCACACCTGCAGTCAGGTCGGTGGTATCTGTCACGAAGGATCCTTCCCCCTCGTCGGGCGGTCCGGCGCAATGCCGGCCGCGTTGAATGGCCCTGGAACCGAAAAGGATATTTGCGGTTCAGGGTTCACCTGTTGCGGGACCAGTCCCGGCAACGGTGAATCTGCTGGTGCCTTGCTGGAGAGTCCACGGGAGTTACGGCAGCGGCGCTGACGAAAAACGCGAGGATCAGATGATCGAGCGACTGACCGTTTCTTGGCAGTCTCCGGAAGGCTACACCGATGATTGCGTTTCCGCGGGCCGACGTTACCCTGCCGCCTGAATCGTTATGAATGAAGCGCGCTTTGGCAGCATCTGGGCTGATACCTGTGCACTACAGTCAACAATCCGGTTGCGGAGCTAGCCTCGGTGGTCCACAGAAACGGACGACCTTGCCGGTGGAAGCACAAATACGGTTATACACGAAAAACACGAATCGGTAATTACCGCTGGTGCAGTTCCACTGTAGCACCATCTCGGTCAACGCGAAGCCGCAGGACGCGCCAATTCTGCCCGTTTTGTGCGGCTGTGTGCTCCGAAATAAACGCTTCGGCCTCGGCGGCCTGGCCTGCTCCCGCCGCCAGCGTCAGCACCGTCGGACCTGCACCGGAGACGACGGCCGCAAACCCTGCTTTCCGCAGGGCGCCGACCAGGGCGGCACTCGGCTGCATGGCCGCTGCACGGTAGGACTGGTGCAGGAAATCTTCGGTAGCCTCCGGCAGCAGCGACGGGTCTGCCGTCATGGCCAGCATCAGCAGGGCCGCCCGGCCGGAATTCGCTGCGGCATCCCGATGCGGAACGCTGGCGGGCAACAGGCCCCGCGCGCTCTCCGTGGACAGCTCGGTTGCCGGGATGGCCACCACGGGAATGATGTCGGGGTGGACTTCAGTGCGCACGGAACGGAACCGGCCCTCCTCTTCCCAGGAGACGGCCAGGCCGCCGCTGAGGGCGGGCGCCACATTGTCTGGGTGGCCTTCGAGGGCGGAGCAGGAGTGCAGGAGTCCGGCAGGATCCAGCTGGGCATCTGCCGGCAGCAGGGCATTGCCCGCCAGCACACCGGAAACTATTGCCGACGCGGAGGAACCCAGGCCGCGGCCATGCGGGATGACGTTCTCGCACTCCAGGTCGAATCCGCCCGCCGCGTAGCCGGCATTGTGCACAGTCTCAATGATCGTGCGGGCAATGAGGTGCGTTTCGTCCGTCGGGAGCACTGCGGCTCCTTCACCCTGCACCGTGACCCGGACGCGGCCTGAGCCGTTCGTCCGGATCCGCACGGTGTCGAACAGGCCGACCGCCATGCCCAGGGAGTCAAAGCCCGGGCCGAGGTTGGCACTGGTTGCGGGCACGCGGACGGTGATGTCCTGGTCCGGGGCAACCTGCACCGCCGGAACGCTGCCCGGTGTCGTGAGCTCCACGTGCATACCCTTTGCTAGCGGCCCGCAGACGGGGCGGCCTCTTCGAGGCCCAGGGCAGCGGCAACGCTGACGACGTCGAAGTCCACCTTGGTCGGTTCGACGTCGGATCCGTCGGCGGTGCGCAGGGCCCACTGCGGGTCCTTCAGGCCGTGGCCCGTGACCGTAATGACGATCTTCTTGCCCGTCGGAGCTTCGCCCGCGGCGTGCTTCTTGAGCAGGCCTGCCACGCCGGCGGCGGAGGCAGGTTCCACGAAGACGCCCTCGCGGGAGGAAAGCCAGCGGTGGGCCTCAAGGATTTCGGTATCCGTAACGGCTTCAATCAGGCCGCCGGATTCGTCGCGGGCCGCAATCGCCTGGTCCCAGGACGCGGGGTTGCCGATCCGGATGGCGGTGGCGATCGTGTCCGGGTCCGTGACCGGGTGGCCCTTGACCAGCGGGGAGGCGCCCTCGGCCTGGAAGCCCCACATCACCGGAGTCTTGGTGGCAACGGGCGCAAGCTCCACACCTGCATTGTTCGTCCACGGCTGCGCGTATTCCCGGTAGCCGCGCCAGTACGCGGTGATGTTGCCGGCGTTTCCGACGGGCAGCAGGTGGTAGTCCGGAGCGTCCCCGAGGTAGTCAACTACCTCGAAGGAGGCCGTCTTCTGGCCTTCGATGCGGGCCGGGTTCACGGAGTTGACCAGGAAGACCGGATAGGCCTCCGCCAGCTTCCGGGCCACTTCAAGGCAGTTGTCAAAGTTACCGTTGACCTGCAGCAGCTCGGCACCGTGGGCGATGGCCTGGCTGAGCTTGCCCATCGAGATCTTGCCGTCCGGCACCAGCACGGCGCAGGTGAGTCCCGCCTGGGTGGCGTAGGCAGCCGCAGAGGCACTGGTGTTGCCGGTGGAAGCACAGACCACGGCCTTGGCACCGGCTTCGACGGCGGCGGTCATGGCCATGGTCATGCCGCGGTCCTTGAAGGAGCCGGTGGGGTTCATGCCTTCGACCTTGAGGTAGACCTCGTTGCCGGTCAGTTCCGACAGGGCCTTGGCGTGGACAAGCGGTGTACCGCCTTCACCGAGGGTGATGACTTCGGTGTTCTCGGTTACCGGCAGACGGTCGGCGTATTCGCGGATAACGCCGCGCCATTGATGAGCCACGGTTCTAGACCCCTTCTACCCGCAGGACGGATGTGACGGAATTGATGACGTCCAGGCCCTTGATGGCCTCGACGGTGGCCGCGAGGGCGGCCTCGGGTGCGCGGTGGGTGACGAAGCGCAGTTCAGCCGACGCATTGGCTGCATCGCTGTGGCTCTTCTGCCGCATGGTTTCGATGGACACGCCGTGGTCAGCAAAGACCTGCGCGACGGCGGACAGCACGCCGGGAGCGTCTGCGACGTCCAGGCCGATGCTGTAGCTCGTGGTGACCAGTTCCTTCGGCAGAGCCGGGAAATGGCCGGATGCAGCTTCTACTCCCATGTGGCCGCCCAGGGCGAGGCGGCGCGCAACGGTGACGACGTCGCCCATGACGGCCGATGCGGTGGGGGTACCGCCGGCACCCTGGCCGTAGAACATCAGTTCACCGGCGTTCTCGGCCTCAACGAAGACAGCGTTGAAGGCGCCGTGGACGGCAGCCAGCGGATGCGTGCGCGGCAGCAGCGTGGGATGTACCCGTACGCTGACGCCTTCGGTGCCGTCGGCCTCGAGCTTCTCGGCAATGGCCAGCAGCTTAATGACAAAACCGGCATCCTTGGCCGCGGCGATGTCTTCAGCGGTGACACCGGTGATGCCTTCGCAGGAGACGTTGGCCATTTCGAAGGTGGTGTGGAAGGCGAGGGAGGCCAGGATCGCGCCCTTGGCCGCGGCGTCATGGCCTTCGACATCGGCAGTGGGATCGGCTTCGGCATAGCCCAGCCGCTGTGCCTCGGCCAGGGCGTCGGCAAACTGCGCACCGGTGCTGTCCATGGCGTCGAGGATGTAGTTGGTGGTGCCGTTGACGATGCCGAGCACGCGGGTGATCCGGTCGCCGGAGAGGCTGTCGCGGATCGGGCCCAGGATCGGGATGGCGCCGGCAACGGCGGCTTCGTAGGCCAGCCGGACACCTGCGGCATCTGCCTTCTCATACAGCGCAGCGCCGTCGGCAGCCAGCAGTGCCTTGTTGCCGGTGACAACCGAGGCGCCATGGCCGATAGCGTGCAGGATCAGGGTGCGGGCAGGCTCCAGCCCGCCCATCAGTTCAATGACGATGTCCGCTGATTCCACCAGTGCCTCGGCGTCGGTGGTGAACAGCTCCCGGGGAAGCTCAACGTCACGCGGAGCGTCCGGGTTGCGGACGGCGATTCCGGCCAGTTCCAGCCGGGCACCCGTCCGCGCGGTGAGGTCGGCGGCGTCGTCAATGAGGATCCGGGCCACCTGGGATCCCACGTTGCCGCATCCCAACAGGGCCACTTTCAGGGTCTTCATTGCTGTGCCTTCTCCTATACCGGTCATGACATATCCCGCGCCAGCAGGTCTTCTTCGGTTTCACCGCGGATAATGAGCCGTGCGGCTCCGTCCCGGACAGCGACGACGGGCGGGCGGGCAATGTAGTTGTAGTTGCTCGACAGCGCCCAGCAGTAGGCGCCCGTGCCCGGAACGGCCAGCAGGTCGCCGTGGTCCACGTCCGAGGGCAGATAAACATCCCTCACTACTATGTCCCCGCTCTCGCAGTGTTTACCAACTACGCGCGACATAACCGCGTCATGTTCCGAGGAGCGGGACGCGAGCACCGCGGAGTAGTCCGCGTCGTAGAGCACCGGACGGGCGTTGTCGCTCATCCCGCCGTCCACCGAGATGTACCGCCGGGCAGCAGTGCCGCCGTCTTCAGTATCCACCCGGACCGTCTTGATGGTGCCGGCACGGTACAGCGTGAATGTTGTCGGCCCAACGATCGCGCGCCCGGGCTCAATCGAAATCCGCGGAACCGACAAGCCAAGCTCCGCGCAGGTGGAACCCACGACGCCGGCCATCGCCTGCGCGATCTCGGCAGCGGGCCGCGGGGTGTCAGCTTCGGTGTAGGCGATGCCGTAGCCGCCGCCCAGGTCAAGTTCCGGAAGCTCAACGCCGTGGGCCGCCTTGACCTCCGCCATGAAGTCAAGCAGGCGGCGCGCTGCCAGCTCAAAGCCGGCGGGGTCGAAGATCTGCGAGCCGATGTGGCTGTGCAGGCCCAGCAGGCGGATACCGGGATTCTCCAGTGCCTGCGCGACGGCGTCGGCAGCGGGCGAGGTCCCGGTTTCCGGATCGGCGGCCATGGACAGGCCGAACTTCTGGTCTTCATGGGCCGTGGCGATGAACTCGTGCGTGTGGGCGTGGACCCCGGGGGTCAGCCGCAGCATGACGTTGGCGCGGACGCCGCGGTCCTGCGCGAGGGCACCCAGCCGGTGCAGTTCCGGCAGGGAATCCACCACGATCCGGCCCAGATCCATGTCCAGGGCACGGTTCAGTTCGGCGTCGGACTTGTTGTTGCCGTGGAGTCCCAGGTTTGCGCCCGGAATGCCGGCGCGTGCGGCCACCGCCAGTTCGCCGCCGGAGCAGGTGTCCAGCCGCAGGCCCTCGTCCGCAACCCAGCGGGCGATCTCGGTGCAGAGGAAGGACTTGCCCGCGTAGTAGACGTCCACTCCCCCGCACAGTTCAGCGAACGCTGCGTCGAAGGAATCCTTGAAGTCCCGGGCCCGTGCCCGGAAATCCGCCTCGGACACGACGAACAGCGGTGTGCCGAACTCGTCGGCCAGCGCGGACACCGGGATCCCGGAGATTTCCAGTTCGCCGTCTTCGCTGCGGCGGACATCCCGGGCCCACATGGGCTCGTGCAGTTTGTTGGGGTCTTCCGGGCAGCTCAGCCAGGCAGGGGCCAGCGGTGAAATGGTCATGGCCGGTCCTACATCCGTTCCGGCGCGGAAACGCCCAGCAGGTCCAGCCCGTTAGCCAGAACCTGGCGGGCAGCGAAGTTCAGCCACAGTCGGGTGCGGTTGACGTCGGTGACCTCCTCGCCGTTCTGCGGGGCAATCCGGCACGCGTCGTACCAGCGGTGGTAGGTTCCGGCGATGACCTCCAGGTGGCGGGCCACGCGGTGCGGTTCGCGGAAAACACTGGCCTGCGCAACGACGCCGGGGTACTGGCCCAGCGCTGCGAGCAGCGCGCCTTCCGTCGGGTGCGTGAGCAGCGACGCATCGAAGGCGGAATCGTCCACGCCTGCCGCCTCTGCGTTCCGGGCCAGCGCGTACGTCCGGGCGTGGGCGTACTGCACATAGAACACGGGGTTCTCGTTGCTGCGCTTGGTGAGCAGGTCCAGGTCCACGTCGATGTTGGAGTCGGCAGAGAACCGGGCCAGGGTGTAGCGGGCAGCGTCCACGCCGACGGCGTCCACGAGGTCCTCGAGCGTCACCACCGTGCCGGCGCGCTTGGACATCCGGACCGGCTTGCCGTCCTTGACCAGGTTCACCATCTGGCCGATCAGCACCTCGACGCATTCCGGGTCGTGGCCCAGTGCAGCAGCAGCGGCCTTCAGCCGTGCCACGTAGCCGTGGTGGTCGGCACCGAGCATGTAGATGTTCAGGTCAAAGCCGCGCTCGCGCTTGTTCTGGATGTAGGCGATGTCGCCGGCGATGTAGGCAGCGTTGCCGTCGGACTTGATGACCACCCGGTCCTTGTCGTCGCCGAACTCGGTGGAGTTCAGCCACCAGGCGCCGTCCTTCTCGTACAGGTTCTTCGAACCCTTGAGCTGCTCCAGCAGCTTTTCCACGTGCCCGTCCTCGTGAAGGGAGTCTTCGTGGAAGTAGACGTCGAAATCGACGCCGAAGTTGTGCAGCGACTCCTTGATATCGCCGAACATCAGATCCACGCCGATGGCACGGAAACGCTCCTGCGCCTCAACCTCGGGCAGGTCGAGGATGTTCGGTTCGACGGCAAGCACGCGTGCGGTGATGTCCTCGATGTACGCGCCGGCGTAGCCGTCCTCCGGAGCCGGCTCACCCTTGGCAGAGGCCATCAGGGACCGGGCGAAGCGGTCGATCTGCGCTCCGTGGTCATTGAAGTAGTACTCGCGGGTGACCTCTGCGCCCTGGGACTGGAAGACCCGGGCCAGCGCGTCGCCGACTGCGGCCCAGCGGGTACCGCCGAGGTGGATCGGTCCGGTGGGGTTTGCCGAAACGAACTCAAGGTTGATCCTGGTGCCGGAGAGCGCATCGGAACGCCCGTAGGCGGGGCCCGCTTCGACGATGGCCTTGGCCAGCTCGCCGGCGGCACCGGCGTCGAGCGTAATGTTCAGGAACCCGGGACCGGCAATGTCCACCTTGGCGACGCCGTCGATCTTCTCCAGCCGGGAGGAGAGGATCTGCGCGAACTGGCGGGGGTTCATGCCGGCCTGCTTGGAGAGCTGGAGGGCGATGTTCGTGGCCCAGTCGCCGTGGTCGCGGTTCTTGGGGCGCTCCACGCGTACCTCGGAGGGAAGCTCGATGCTGAAGTCACCCGCATCGATGGCGTCTTTGAGGCAGGCGGTTACGGCAGAGGAAAGTTCTTCAGGAGTCACCGGTTAAGCATAGCGGGGACGCGCTCCGGGCCCTTATTGTGCGGATTTGGGCCGGTCCCGGCGGCTGTTGGGGTTCGGCGAAGCGGGCTCCCACAGGAAACCCTCAGGATTCATGCGCTGTAATAAAGGTTGAACATTCTTCCGCTTCCTAAAGGAGACCGACAGTGAAATCGCAGGCCAAAAAACCCCTCCTCACCGCTGTTGCCGGCGTGGCGCTGCTGGGTACTGCAGGCTGCGGCTCGTCCGGAACCGCACAGGACGAGCCTGCCGCCCCGGCTCCTGTTTCTGACGCTGCCTCTTCTGCCTCTTCCACTGCCGGCAGCACAGCCACGGGCCCTGCCTCCGGCTCTGTTACCTACGCCGACGGCGAGTACACCGGGACGGGTTCCTACATCCCGCCGTCGAACAAGCAGGAGGAAGTCACGGTGACGATGACGCTCTCCGGCGGCACCGTGACCGCCGTGGAGGTCTCGCCGTCGGGCAATAATCCGACGTCCAAGCGCTACCAGGCCGAATTCACCGACGGCATCCAGAAGGAGGTTGTCGGAAAACCCATCGACAGCCTGGACGTCGGCAAGGTCGCCGGGTCCTCGCTGACCAGCCAGGGCTTCAACAAGGCACTGGAGCAGATCAAGGCTGAGGCCGGCAGCTAGGAATCCCGTGAACGAGGAGTACGGTTTCGAGGCGATCGGCACCCGGTGGGTCATCACCACGGAGAGGCCGGTGGACTCCGCAGCCCGGGCTGCCGTGGCCGGGCTCATCGCAGAGTATGACGCGGCGCTGTCCCGCTTCCGCCCGGATTCAGTGCTGGGCACGCTGGGCCGCGGGGCGGGAACCGCGGTCCTCCCCGGCTACACCGCCGCGCTGTTCCAGCTCTTCGACCGGCTCGAGGCACTGACCGGAGGCAGGCTCAATCCGCTGGTCGGCGGATCATTGGAGCAGCTGGGCTACGGCGCCGGCTACCGGCTGCAGCCGCAGGGCCCCGCCGTCGCTGCCCCCTCCTGGCGCTCCGCGGCGTCCTGGCGCCCGGTTCACGGACCGGCCGGCGGGGTGGAACTGGTGCTGGACCGTCCCGCCACAGTCGATGTGGGAGCGGCAGGCAAGGGACAGCTCGTGGACCTTGTCTGGGAGCTGCTGGTCTTCCGCGGATATGCTTCGGTAGTGGTAGATGCCGGATCGGACATGCGCCATTCCGGAACGCCGGGCGTCCGCGTGGCGCTGGAACACCCTTACGATTCCACGCAGGCCATTGGCGTCGTCGAAGTTGCAGGGCGCTCTCTTTGTGCGTCGGCAGCCAGCCGCCGCACCTGGGGAGAAGGCCTGCACCACGTACTCGACGCCTCCACCGGCCGTCCCGTGGAGGCGGTGGCCGCAACCTGGGTCCTGGCCCCGGACGCCATGACTGCGGACGGGCTGGCAACGGCCCTCTTCCTGACCGACCCCTCACTGCTCGCCGCAGAGTTCGACTTCGACTACGTCCGGATGTTCTCCGACGGCCGGGCACAGTATTCACCCGCTATGGCTGGAGTCCTTTTTTCATGACCGTATCCCTGAGCCTGCCCACCGCACGGCTGCAGCGCCTGCTGGGCAAGATGAGCATGTACCGCATGCTGGTGGTACTGCTGCTGGCCATGGCGGCGTGGTCATTTGTGCTCTCCCTGACCGGCGCACTTCATTACACACCCGCTGAACTGGCGGCCACGCTGGTCACTTCCGTTGTCTCCACGCTGGTGGCGAGCCGGGTCATGGGGCTGCTGTTCCGCACCTTCCCGATGACGGACTCGGCCATCATCACCGGCCTGCTGCTGTTTTTCCTTTTCTGGCCGACCACTGACGGTCCCGAACTTGGCACTATCGCACTGGCTGCCTTTGCCGCCACGGCGTCGAAATACATCCTCGTCTGGCGCCGCCGGCACATCTTCAACCCGGCCGCCCTCGGCGCCGTCGTTATTGGTTTTACCGGCTTGAACGTGCCCGTCTGGTGGGTGGCTGCTCCGCTGATGCTCGTCGTGGTCCTGCCTGCCGCCTTCCTGGTGCTCTACCGCAGCCGCCTGCTGCCCATGGCCGGGGTGTTCGTCCTCGTCGCCGCGGCGATTGTGGGTACGCGCTTCGCGGTTTCCGGCGAGCCGGTCCTGGAAGGGCTGGCCACGGCATTCACGTCCTATCCCATCCTGTTCTTCGCCGGGTTCATGCTTTCCGAGCCGCTGACCCTGCCGCCGCTGCGCCGGCAGCGGCTCGCGGAAGCCGCCGTCGTCGGTGTCCTGTTCGCGACGCCGCTCTCCGTGGGGCCGGTGTTCATGTCGCCGGAGCTGGCACTTCTGATCGGCAACCTGCTGGCTTTCGCCGTGGGCCAGCGCGGAGGCATCAGCCTGCAGCTGCGCGAGGCACGGGAGCTCACCCCCACCTCACGGGAGCTCGTCTTCGAGCCGGCGCGTCCGCTGCGTTTCCGCGCCGGCCAGTACCTGGAGCTGAGCCTGCCGCACCCCAACCCGGACGGACGCGGACTGCGGCGTGTTTTCAGCATCACCTCTGATCCGGCAGACGGCTCCACCGTGTCCCTTGGTCTTCGCGTCTCCGAACCGGGCAGTTCCTTCAAGACCAAGCTGCTGGCGCTGAAGCCCGGAGCCAGGCTCTCCGCAACGTCCGTCGGCGGGGACTTCCAACTCCCCCGTGACAGCTCCAGCAAGCTGCTGCTGGTTGCCTCCGGGATCGGGATTACCCCGTTCATCAGCCAGCTGCGCTCCGCGGAAGCCGCGGGACGCGACATCGTCCTCGTTTACGCGGCATCCTCTGCGGCAGAGCTGGCGTATGCCGGGGAACTGGCGGAGATGGACGTGCGGGTTCTGGTCTGCACACCGGAGGATCCCGGGGTTCCCGGCTGGAGGTGGCTGGGACCCGGGCTGCCGGACGGGGCGCGCCTGCGCGAGGCCGTGCCGGACGCAGCCGAGCGGACAGCGTTCCTGGCCGGATCGCCGTCGGCCGTTGCCTACGTCCGCCGGGAGGTCCGGTCAGCCGGCGTCCGCCGCGTGCACACCGACCCCTTCCTCGGCTATTAGCTGTCCGGGCGGGGAATCAGGAAACGGTTTCCGGGCACCGCCAAGAACCTGCTAAGCTTCTTTAGTCCCTGCAGGACGTACCGGTTCGCCGGTGTCCCGCCCTCGTAGCTCAGGGGATAGAGCGGTTGCCTCCGGAGCAACAGGCCGTAGGTTCGAATCCTATCGAGGGCACGTAAATTGCAGGGAAAACCCCCGCTGCCATACCGGCAGCGGGGGTTTTTGTTTCCGCGGGTACTCCTAGTACCTGATGGCGTCGATGACCTTCACCCGCACCGCCACCAGCGCGGGAATTAGGCCGGCCAGGGTCCCGACAGCGGTAGCCGCCGCCAGCCCCAGAATCGCTGCCGTGACCGGGAACGGGGGCAGCTCCGTTACTCCGAACGCAATCTGCTCCTGCACGATCGGAAGCTTAACGACCGCGACGGCAGCCATCACGCCGACGACACCTGCCGCAAACGTTGCGACCACGGACTCAAGCAGGACGCCAAAGAAGATCCTGCCGGAGGTGGCGCCGAAGCTGCGCCGGATGCCGATCTCCCGGACCCTGTGCCTGACGGTCACCATGGAGATATTCAGCAGGCCCACGGCCCCGAGAAGCATCACCATGCCGGCTATGCCGCCTACCACCAGCGTCATGACGGCGTACGGATCGCCCCAGGCGGCATAGTCGCTGCGGTACACGTTGGGCTGCATGCCCGGGAACTGCGCCGTCAGGTCTGCCGTGATGGCGTGCTGCAGCGGCTCGGCGATCTCCTCCGGAACCCAGAGTTCCAGCATCGGCACAGCGCCCATCAGGCTTTCCGCTGCCCCGAGCCGGTCATAGGCATCGGTCAGCATGTACGCCGCCGCAGGCTCCTCATCCCACGAATTCACCCGGACGCCGGTGATCACCGCATTGACCGGCTTTCCGTTCCAAATCTCCACCACGGGATCGGCGGCAAGGTCCGGATAGCCCAGCCGGGCGTGGAACGCTTCGTTGATGATCACGGCAGGAGCCAGCCGGGAGGAGTCTGCCTCGGTGAACCAGGAACCGGAGGAAAGGTTGACGCGGCGCATGGTGCCGAAGTCCGCGTCCACCACCACGGTCTCGGTCTGGGCAACGCCGTCGGGGAACTGGAACGGCAGGACCGTTGGCAGGTACAGCGAAGCGTGGCTGACGGCGTACCGTTCCACGGTGGCGTCATAGGCGTCCCGGAGGGCCATGACATCTGCCGGGGACCCGTCATTGGGATACGCGGAGACACTCAGCGTGGCCGGCCTGCCGCTTTGCGCTTCGGAGCCCTGGGCCATTGCCGCCCGGGCCATGTCCGCCAGGGCGACGACGGCGGTCAGCGCTGCCACTGACAGGGCTACGCCAACCAGGGCAAGCAGGACCCGTGCCTTGTGGATCCGCAGCTCTGTCCAGGCCTCCACCAGCGCCGCGGTCATTCCGGACAGGCTCATGATTCGGTCCCTTCCCCGGCGCGCAGGCGTCCGGCGTCAAGGAGGTAGTGCCGGTCAGCCAGCGCGGCCACGTTCGGATCGTGGGTAATCGTCACCAGGGAAGCACCTGATTCGGCCACAACGTCCGAAAGCAGGGCCATCACGGACGCTCCGGTGGCAACGTCCAGCGCACCGGTCGGTTCGTCTGCCAGGATCAGCCGCGGACTGCGGACCAGCGCCCGGGCGATAGCCACCCGCTGCTGCTCTCCGCCGGAGAGCTTCTGCGGCTTGTCCCGCAGCCGGGACCCCAGGCCTACCCGCTCCAGCATGCCGGCCGCTATCCGTTCCCGCTGCCAGAACGTCCGGCCGCGGGCGTAAAGCAACGGCGTCATGACATTTTCCAGTGCCGTGCGTTCGGGCAGGAGGTTGAACTGCTGAAAGATGAAGCCGACGGCGTTTCCACGCCGAACTGCCCTGGCATTGCCGCTCATGGATTCGACCGGCACACCGTCAAACTCCATCCGTCCGGAGGTGGGAAGGTCCAGCATCCCCAGGATGTTCAGGAGGGTTGATTTCCCCGATCCCGAGCGCCCCACCACCGAAATATGCTCGCCCGGGTGGATCTGCAGGTCGACGCCGTCCAGGATGGTGAGCTTTTCTCCGTCCGGCAGGGCAACGCTGCGCGTGACACCTTCCAACCTGGCCAGCGGCCCGGTTTCGGTGCCGGCGGGTGCTTCCAGGAGTGTGGCTGGAACCCCGGTCATCCGCCCATCACTCCGGGACCGTACATGATTCCTGCCTCGTTCATGGGTGCTTCGGCACCGGGAACGAAGAGCAGCACTTCCTCGCCCTCGCTCAGGCCCTCGGTGATTTCCACAACCTGGCCGTCGGTCAGGCCGAGGACCACGGGCCGTTCTTCGCTGCTTCCCGCTTCGCCCACGACCCAGACGATGCCGTTTTGCACCAGTCCCTGGACCGCGGTGGTGGGCACGGTGACGGCGTCGAGCGACTGGCCGGCGGTGATGGCAATGGAGGCGCCCAGTCCTGCGAACACTGCCACCCCTTCAGGCACGGCGCAGCTCACGGATCCCGCCTCCGGAGAAGCCGGCGGGCCGAAGCCGGCCCCGGGGGCCTGGGCCTGGGTGGAGATGCCCTCGGCGGCAGGAGGTGTCCGTCCCATGGTGACGTCGCTGCAGGCGAAGGGTGCCGGGCCGCCGTTGATGGTTACCTCGGCGGTGTTTGGCCGGTCCATGATCCGGAACTGCTGGTCAGTGCTCAGGGTGCCCTGCACGGAGAAGGTTCCCGGATCGATAGCGCCGATATCGGTTCCGACGGCGACCTGCTGGTTCAGGAGCACGGTGAAGCTGCTCAGGGTCCCGTCCGCCGGTGCAATGACGTCCACGAAAGTGTAGAGCGGTGCCGGCGGAGCAACGGGTTCGTCGCTGTCGGACGCGGGAGGTGCAGCGGGCTGGTCCTCCAGGGGCTTTCGTACCTGGAACAACCGTTCGCCCTTCACCACCTGCCGGCCGGCTTCGGCGTCGAGGAAGACGACCACGCCGTCGGCCGTACTGCGGACCGGGATGACGGGATCCGCGGCAACGGAGCCTTGGAGCTCGACGGTATTCGTGATTGCGGCACGTTCGGCCAGGACAGTTGCTGTCTGCAGCTGGGCCGAGGGAACCTGCGGCTGGGCTTCGGCACGCATCCCGTCGAGGAAGGCAAGCTTGAACAGGGCTGCGGCAATAACGGCGAAGACCACCAGCCACAGGACAGGGAAAACTATGCGTCGGACGACACCCATGCAGACACTCCATTGCGGTTGCGCGCTGCCGGGTGGGGCCAGCTGCGTGTTCGGTCCGGGCAGAGAGGGGCAGTGTGCCTGCCACTCTCTGCGCTCCGGCAGATGCCTTGGAAACTACCAGCACATGCGGTCGCAGCCGCCCGGGAAACTCCGCAGGCCCCCGGATTTCATCCGTAGGGAGAGGATCGTTCAACCCACAGGCTGAAAGCCGCCGGTTTTCCGGACGGTCCCGGGACGCCTCCTAGGACCGTGAGGCCTGCGAGTGCGGTGCGGGCTGTGTGCGAGACGCGGGCTGTGTGCGAGGCGCGGGCTGTGTGCGAGGCGCGGACTGCGCGCGGGATTCGGGCTGCGCCGGGTGGAGGGCGTAGCGGCTCCCGCTGCTCTTTCCCAGCCGGTCAGCCCGTCCACGAAAGACGCGCCGGTAGGCACCCGGGCTGATACCGACTTCGCGGTTGAAATGGTGCCTCAGCAGAACTGCCTGCCCAAACCCGGCCGCCCTGGCCACCTCCTCGATGGTCAGTTCGGAGTCTTCCAGCAGTTCCTGTGCGCGCTGGACGCGCTGGGCACTGATCCAGGTGCCGGGGGTCGTGCCGGTTTCCGATCTGAACCGCCGCGCGAAGGTGCGCGGGGACATGTGCTCCCTGGCGGCGAGCGCCGTCACCGAGTGCTCCTGTTCCAGGTGTGCGGCAATCCAGGCCAGGAGGCCTTCGAGGGTGCCGACGCCGTTGGAGGAGACCGGCCGGTCAATGTACTGGGCCTGTCCGCCATCGCGGTGCGGCGGCACCACCATGTCCCGGGCGATGGCCGTGGCGGCCTTCGCTCCAAGCTCCAGCCGGACCAGATGCAGCGCCGCGTCGATACCGGCTGCTGTCCCCGCACTGGTGACGACGTTTCCCGCCTGGACGTACAGGACGTCCTCATCCACCTCCACCAGCGGATAAAGGGATGCAAGCTGGCGGGAGTTCAGCCAGTGCGTGGTTGCCTTCTTCCCGTTCAGGAGCCCTGCTTCCGCGAGCGCAAAGGCACCGGTACAGACCGAGAGCACCCATGCTCCGCGGTCGCAGGCATCCCGCAGTACCTGGAGCACCGGTTCAGGCGCCGGCGTCGGCTCAGGTGTCCAGCGGCCAAAAGGCGCCATCACCACCAGGTCCGCGTCCCGGACGGCATCGAGCCCGGCTTCCACCCTGATGGAGTATCCCGATGATGTCCGGACTTCTCCGGGAACGTCCGTGGCCAGCCGGAAATCGAAACGCGGAACCCCGGTGCCGCGGCCCGAGCGGTCAAGGCCAAAGACTTCGGAAAGGATTCCCAGTTCAAAGGAGCCCACGTTGTCCAAAGCTATCGCTGCCACAGATCTCAGCATGGCCCGAGTATGGCAGTTTCTTATCGGTGATGGTCGTTTCTGCCACTTATTTTTGCTCCCTGCCAGGATGAACCTTGAGGTATGGAAATCTTTCTGGCCGGAGCTGTCATAGCGCTTCTCATCTTCAGCATCACCGCCGTGGTGAGGGGCATCCACACTGACGGCCGTGGTCATCTCCCGCCGGCGTCCTCAGGCCGCCCGTGGCACGGCAACGCCCTCTGGGATGTGCCCGGTCCCCGGGATCTGTCCCTGGACCAGCGCTACCAGCCCCGCCGCTGGACCCGGCACTAGGCGCCGGCGCCTTCCCTGGCCGCAGCATCCTGCACGCTCCCTGCCGCAGGGTTCCGGCCCCGGTGCGCATACAGGTCCCGCAGCAGGGCCACTTCGGCCAGGTGGTGGATCAGTTCCCTGTGGATGTGGAGGACGAGTGTGGCCATCGGTGCGTCCGCCCATCCCCCTTCCGAAGGTCCCACGGGTCTCGGTGTGCTCTCTCATGGCTGCTCCTCCCGGCTGGGTGAGTCCTGGTTCGTCAGGTCAGTGCACCCAGACTAGTTTTCATCCAGGACAGCTTCTGTCCGCATCCCGGAGTAGCTTTGGGAACATGCTCGAGACATCCGCAAGGCTGCTGCATCTGCTCTCCCTGCTGCAGCTGCGCCGTGAATGGACCGGCGCGGCTCTGGCCGATCGAATGTCCGTTACGGAACGCACAGTGCGGAGGGACATCGGCAAGCTCCGCAGCCTCGGTTATCCGATCTCAGCGTCCCCCGGGATCGCCGGAGGCTACCAGCTCGGCGCCGGAGCCCAGCTCCCTCCCCTGCTGCTCGACGACGAGGAAGCGCTCGCCGTCGCCCTGGGCCTGACCGCTGTGGCTTCCGGACCCGTGTCCGGCATTGGCGAAGCATCCATCCGTGCCCTGGTGAAGCTTGAACAGGTCCTCCCCGGCAGGCTGCGGCCCAAGTTCTCCGCCCTGCGCCAGTCGGTGAGTGTTTTGGCCGGTCCGTCGGCGGCAGCCTCCGCAGTGAACCCGGAGATCCTGACCGCCTTTTCGACGGCGATCTCGGAGCGGCGCACGGCGGCGTTCCGGTATCAGGCACTCGAATCGGCTGAGGGACGGCGCATCGTGGAGCCCTACAAGCTGGTCAGCACCGGACGGCGCTGGTACCTGGTGGCATGGTGCACCGAACGCCATGACTGGCGGACCTTCCGGGTGGACCGCTGCCAGTCGGTGCCGGTGCTCCGCGAGCGCTTCACTCCCCGCCCCCTGCCCGCCAAGGACCTCGCCGCTTACGTGCAGTCTGCCATTACCCGCAGCCCCTACCAGTACGACGTCGTGATCCGCATTGCGGCTCCGCTTGCGTCGGTGGCGGAACAGGTTCCCGCCGAGGTTGCCGTGCTGGAGGCCGACGGCCCCGGACACACCGTGCTGCGCAGCGGCTGGGACTCGCTGGACCAGCCGCTGGTTCGAATGGCAGGCATGGGAGTGGAGTTCGAAATCCTGGCTCCGGAGGAGATGCGGGAGCGGGCGCGCGCTGCCTCCGGGCTGCTTGCCCGCGCCGCCGGGGCCCTCCCTCACGCGCAGGAGGCTCTGGTTCCACCCGCTTCGCAGCCCGGCCCCGCCGTTCACCGCAAGCAGTCGCTTCCACCCACGCACTAGACTGGTGCCAACTATGGCACTGACAATTTCCTATCCCCCGCAGCTTCCAGTCTCGGAGCGCCGGGATGACATCATGGCCGCCGTTGCGGCGAACCAGGTTACCGTGATCGCCGGTGCCACAGGCTCGGGAAAAACCACCCAGATTCCGAAGATGTGCCTGGAACTGGGCCTGGCGGAGAAGGGCCTGATCGGCCACACGCAGCCCCGGCGCCTCGCAGCCCGCACTGTCGCGGAACGGATCGCTGAGGAGCTCGACGTAGAAATCGGCGCCGAAGTGGGCTTCCAGGTGAGGTTCACCGGGGAGACCAGCCGGGATACCAAGGTCAAGCTGATGACCGACGGCATCCTCCTCGCGGAAATCCAGCACGACCGCAAGCTCAAGAAGTACAGCACCATCATCATTGACGAGGCGCACGAGCGCAGCCTCAACATCGACTTCATCCTCGGTTACCTCAAGCGCCTGCTGCCCGAGCGCCCGGACCTGAAGATCATCATTACCTCCGCCACCATCGATCCCGAACGGTTCGCCCAGCACTTCGCGTCCCCGGACGGAACACCGGCCCCCATCATCGAAGTATCCGGCCGGACCTTCCCGGTGGAGATCCGCTACCGCCCGCTGAACCAGCCCGCCCTCGGAGCAGCGGACGACGAGGACGAACTCGAAGAAGACCGCGATCCGCTGGACGCCGTCTGCGACGCCGTTGACGAACTCTCCCGTGAGGCCCCCGGGGACATCCTCATCTTCTTCTCCGGCGAACGGGAAATCCGGGACGCCGCCGACGCGCTGCGCGGAACGGTCACCCGCAACCCCCGTCTCGCCAACGCGGAAATCCTGCCGCTCTATGCCCGGCTCTCCCTGGCGGAACAGCACCGGGTGTTCTCCCCCGGCAAGCAGCGCCGCATAGTCCTGGCCACGAACGTTGCGGAGACCTCGCTGACGGTCCCCGGCATCAAATACGTGATCGACACCGGCACCGCCCGCATTTCACGCTACTCGCACCGCACCAAGGTCCAGCGCCTGCCCATCGAGCGCATCTCCCAGGCTTCGGCGAACCAGCGCTCGGGCCGCTGCGGGCGCGTCTCGGACGGCATCGCCATCCGTCTCTATTCCGAAGAGGACTTTGACGCCCGGCCGGAATTCACCGACCCCGAGATCCTTCGCACCAATCTTGCCGCCGTCATCCTGCAGATGGCCGCCATGGGTGTGGCCGAGGGGCCCAAGGACGTTGCAGACTTCCCGTTCGTCCAGCCGCCGGATGCCAAAGCCGTGAACGACGGCGCGCTGCTGCTGCGCGAGCTCGGTGCCCTGCAGCCCAAGGGCGGGATCACCGTCGTCGGGCGCAAACTGGCCCAGCTCCCCGTCGACCCGCGCCTGGGCCGCATGATCGTGGAGGCCGGGCAGCGCGGCTGCGTCCGCGAAGTGATGGTCCTGGCTGCGGCACTGACCATCCAGGACCCGCGTGAACGGCCGTCCAAGGACGATCCCGCCCGGGCCCAGAAGGCCGCGGAACTGCACAAGCGCTTTATCGATGAGAACTCGGACTTCACCGGTTTCCTGAATCTCTGGCGCTACGTCCAGGAAAAGCAGAAGGAACTCTCCTCCTCCCAGTTCCGCAAGCTGTGCAAAAACGAGTTCCTGAACTTCCTGCGCATCCGGGAATGGCAGGACCTCTTCGCCCAGCTGCGGCAGCTGGCCAAGCCGCTGGGGATCACGCTTGCTCCCGGCGATGTGGATCCGGTCGGGAAAGAAAAAGACGTCCACATTTCCCTGCTCGCCGGACTGCTGAGCCACATCGGCCTCTACGACCAGCGCAAGCGCGAGTATGCCGGTGCGCGGGGTACCCGGTTCGCTGTCTTCCCCGGATCAGCCCTGTTCAAGAAGTCCCCCGACTGGGTCATGGCCGCCGAGCTGGTGGAAACCTCCCGGCTCTGGGCCCGGATCGCCGCCAAGTTTGATCCGCTGTGGGTGGAGGAAGTGGCCCCGCACCTCATCAAGCGCACCTATAGCGAGCCGCACTGGTCCAAGCGCAACGGCTCAGTCATGGCCTATGAGAAGGTCACGCTCTACGGTGTGCCGGTGATTCCACGCCGCAGCGTGAACTACGGACGCATCGATCCGGTGCTCTCCCGCGAAATGTTCATCCGGCATGCCCTGGTGGAGGGTGACTGGCGAACGCACCACAAGTTTTTCCACCGCAACCAGGCCCTGCTCGCCGAAGTCGAAGAACTGGAGACCCGGGTCCGCCGCCGCGGCCTGCGGGTGGATGACGAGACGCTCTTCGAGTTCTACGACGAGCGCATCGGTTCCGAGGTGGTCTCCGAACGGCACTTCGACAAGTGGTGGAAGCACGCCCGGCATGAGAATCCGGCGCTGCTGGACTTCGATCCGGACGCGCTGCGCACCGACGACGCCGCCGGCCTGGACGAAGCCGAGTTCCCGAAGACCTTCCGCTACGCGGACTTCGACCTGCCGCTCTCCTACGAGTTCACCCCCGGAGTTCCGGGTGCCAACGACGGCGTGACGGTCGAGGTCCCGGTGCTGTTCCTGAACCAGCTGGACCCGGAACCGTTCCGCTGGCAGATCCCCGGTCTGCGGGCCGAACTGATCACGGCGCTGATCAAGTCCCTGCCGAAGTCCATACGGAAGAACTTCATCCCCGCCCCGGATGTGGCCCGGGCTGCCGCAGCGGCCCTGGCAGCGGACTTCGACCCGGCGTCGGATCCCCTGGAACCGTCGCTTGAACTGGCCCTGCGCCGGCTCAAGGGACACATCATCCCGCCCGGTTCCTGGAACTGGGACGCCATCCCGGAACACCTGCGCATGCGCTTTTCCGTGGTGGATTCCTCCGGCCGGGTCCTGGACGAAGGCAAGGATCTTGCCGTTTTGCAGGAATCCCTGGCTCCTGCCACCCGGCGGGCAATAGCCGAATCCCTCGGGGCAACGCCGGGAACGGTAAAACCGGCGCCGAAAGCCAAGGGCAGCCCTGCACGCGCCGCGGGACCGAATGCCGCATCGAACGGGCAGGTCACGCCGTCGTTCCGGGAGGAAACCGGCCTCACTGAGTGGAGCGTCGGCACGATCCAGCGGCAGGTCGCCACCCTGGTGGCCGGCCACACCGTCACCGGCTACCCCGCCCTCGTCGACGAAGGCACCACCGCCGGCCTGCGTGTTTACCAAAGCGCAGCGGAACAGGCCGCAGCGATGCGCGGCGGAGTCATCCGTCTGCTGGCCCTGCGTGTCCCCAGTCCCGCCAAGTACGTGCTTGAACACCTCAGCAACGCGGAAAAGCTGACCTTCAGCCAAAACCCGCACGGCTCGGTGGCGGCTCTGATCCAGGACTGCACCTTGGCCGCGATTGACAAGCTCACGCCGGAGGACCTGCCCTGGTCCCGGGAAGAGTTCGATGCGCTCTATGAGAAGGTCCGGGCGGAACTGATCGACACCGTCTTCACCGTGACCGCAATCGTGGAGAAGGTCCTCTCGGCTACCCGCCGGATCCAGAAACAGCTCAAGGGCACCACCTCACTGGCGCTGATTTCGGCGCTGAATGATGTCCGCGCCCAGCTGGAGCAATTGGTCTATCCCGGCTTTGTGGCCCGGACCGGTTATGCCCAGCTCGCCCAGCTTCCGCGGTACCTGGCGGGCATCGAGCGCCGGCTGGAAAAACTGCCCACGAATGTCCAGCGGGATTCGCTGAATATGGCAGTGGTGCAGGGGCTCGAAGACGATTACGACGACGCCGTAGCGGCCCTGGCGCCCGGGCGCGGCACTCCCCCGGCACTGGCGGAGGTCCGCTGGATGATCGAAGAATTGAGGATTTCGTTCTTTGCCCAGGAACTGGGAACGGCCCGGTCCGTTTCGGAGAAACGGATCCGGACCGCCCTGAACCAGGCTTTGGCTCCGGCCTAGGCCTTCGGGATGCCCGCTAGGCCTCGGGGACGAACCGGCCGTGGCCCGCGGCCCGCAGGCCCTCGCGGATCTTCTCCGCGTTGGCAGCCATGCGGTCCTGGTCCGGATTGGTTTCTGCCCGGCTGAAGTCGAAATCCGCCAGCGAGTTGGCCGGCCAGACGTGAAGGTGCAGGTGGTCGATTTCGAAGCCGGCGATGGTCAGGCCCGCACGTTCCGCGCCGAAGGCTTCCACCTGGACCTTGCCAATCTCCTGGGCCACAGCCGTCAGCCTGGCGAGCAGGTCCGCGGGAGCGTCCGTCCACTTGTCCACTTCCCGGCGCGGAACCACCAGGGTGTGGCCGTCAGCGAGGGGGCCGATGCTGAGGAACGCGACCACGTCGTCGTCCTTCCAGACGAAGCGGCCGGGGATCTCACCCTCGATGATCCGGGTGAATAGTGTGCTCATGCGTTCTCCTTGAGGTGACTTCCGGACCAGCCCGCCGGAGCGCTGCACGGGCAGCGGCGGGGGAACGGGACGGCCGGTAAACATGGCTCTGACGCTACCCGTCCTCAGCCCCGGTCGCCACCGGCCGGCCGGGGGTGGACGACCATTCAGACCATGAGCCGGGATACAGGGCTGCCTCGAAGCCTGCCACTGCAAGCGCGGCTACCTCCGCCGCAGCGAAGACGCCGGAGCCGCAGTAGGTTGCCACGGGTTTGGAGCCGTCCACTCCGGCAGCTTCAAATCGCCCGCGCAGGACGGAAGGATCGGCGAACCGGCCCCGCGGATCCAGGTTGCCGGCGGCCGGGATGTTGACGGCACCGGGAATGTGTCCCGCCCGGGGATCGATCGGCTCGCTCTCGCCGCGGTAGCGTTCGGGGGCACGGGCATCGATCAGCACGCCCACCGACGCGATTTCACCGGCCCGCTCCATGTCCGCTGTGGGCATATGGTCCCAGGAAAGGGTGACGTTCCCGGGCTCCGGGGTCACGGGACCCTTCACCAGCTCTCCCCCGGCGTCCGCCCAGGCCTGCAGGCCGCCGTCCAGCAGCCTTGCGTGCGGATAACCGGCATGGCGCAGCAGCCACCAGGCGCGGGCGGCGGCGCTGCCTCCGGAAGCGTCATACGCCACCACGAGGTCGCCGTCGTTGATCCCCCACCACTTGGCCATCGCGGCAAAGACCGACGGTGAGGGCAGCGGGTGCCGGCCGCCGGGTCCGGGAGGCGAGGAGAGTTCGGTGTCCAGGTCAACGTAGACGGCCCCGGGGAGATGCCCGGCCGCGTAGCGCAGGTAGCCGTCCGTGCGGCCGAGCTCCCAGCGCACGTCCAGCAGCCGAACCGGTGCGCCGCTTTCGAGCACGTCTGACAATTCTTGCGGGCTGATCAGCACCTCCGTCATACGTCCACCGATTCTCCGGCTGCGAGGCTGACGTACTGCGTGCCGTACATGGGGCCGAAGCGTTCCAGGTGCTTCTCCACCACGCCGCGTCCGTTCCCGTTCAGCAGCGCGTCGTGGATGGGGTAAGCGGTCTCTGCGCCGCAGGCAATGACGAAATCGATCACCTCGCCGACCTTGGACCAGGGGGCGTGGATTGGCACCAGCAGGGTACGGGCCTTCAGTCCGTGCGGGACCGTAAAGGAATCCCCGGGATGGTAAATGCCGTCCTCGATCAGATACGCCACGTTTTCCACCATGGGCACCAGCGGATGAATCAGGGCATGCTGGAATCCGAACGAACGCACGGCTATCGGGCCAATGGTGAAAGCTGTGCCGGGCTCGACGTCGTGAATGCGGGTTCGGACGTCCTCAGCTGCGTCTGCCCGCAGGGAACCGGCCAGCACCGGCGGTGCATACAGGTGGAGGTTCGGGGCCGCTGCGAGGATGGGCAGCACCCGCTCCCGGTCGATGTGGTCCGCATGTTCATGCGTCACCAGGATGGCATCAGCACTCTCCAGGGCTTGATCCACCTCTGAAAAGGTGCCGGGATCCAGCACCAGCACGGTGCCTTCTTTTTCGAAACGGACACAGGAATGGGAGTACTTGGTCATTTTCATAGGGTCACGATACTCCGCCGGGTTCCGGCAGCGGCCGGGACGAAGCCGGAGCGAAGCGGCAATGGCGCTGATAATCTGGGGAAGGTCCGACTTACCCACCAGAGCAGGAGATTCCATGCCAGCGCAGCCCTCCCCTCCGCGGCGGCCGGCCGAGCCCCGGGTTACGCGGCAGCGCCTCGCCGTGGGACGGACGCTGGACTCCCTGGACGACTTCGTCAGCACGCAGGAACTGCACCGCCTACTGCAGGACCGCGGCGAGCAGGTTTCACTGGCCACCACCTACCGGATCCTGCAGTCCCTGGCGGATGAAGAACAGGTCGATGTGCTCCGCGGTGCCGACGGCGAGGCCCTGTACCGTCGGTGCGAAGCTGCGCACCATCACCACCACCTGGTGTGCCGCAAGTGCGGGAAGGCTGTGGAAGTGGAAGCTCCTGCAGTGGAGAACTGGGCAGCGCGTCTCGGCAAGGAGCACGGCTTCACCGACGTTGCCCATACCGTTGAGGTCTTTGGGCTCTGCCCCGACTGTTCCCGCTAAGGCGTAACGGGTTCCTCCGCTACGCGGCAGGGCTGGCCTGCAGGCGCCTGCTGCGGCCGCGGACCTGCATGATGACCCGGCAGACCAGGTAGATCGCGAAGGAAATCGTGGTGACGTAGGGGCTGATCGGAATCCGGCCGCCCAGCGCCAGCAGGATCCCGCCCACCGCGGAAACCAGTGCAAAGATCACGCTCAGTGCCACCACCAGCCGCGGCGAAGATGTCACCAGCAGGGCTGCCGCCGCCGGGGTGATCAGCAGCGAGAGCACCAGCAGGGCACCGACCACCTGGATCGACAGCGCCACGGACAGGCCGAGCAGGAACATAAACACGATCGAGAGCGCGCCCACCGGGACACCGCGGGCCTCGGCGAGTTCCGGATCGGCACTGGCGAACGTCAGCGGCCGCCACACCACCAGGAGGCCAACAATGACGACGGCGGCGCAGATCGCCAGCAGGTTCAGCTGGACGCTGTCCACGGCGACGATCTGTCCGGTCAGCAGGCCGAACTTGTTGGCTGAGCGGCCCTCATACAGGGCCAGGAACAGGATGCCCAGGCCCAGCCCAAAGGGCATGATGACGCCGGTGATGGAGTTCCGGTCCCGGGCCCGCAGCCCCAGCAGCGCCAGCAGCAGGGCTGCGGCGATGGAGCCGACCAGCGATCCGAGGACAACGTTGACGCCCAGCAGCAGTGCCAGCGCCGCTCCGGCAAAAGACAGCTCGGCGATGCCGTGGACGGCGAACGCCAGGTCCCGCATCATCACGAAGACGCCGATCATTCCCCCGACCAGGCCCAGGATGGCGGCAGCCCACAGCGAGTTGGATACCAGCGGCAGCAGCTGCCCGTAGTCACGGAAGTCGAAAACGGTGGAGAAAAAGTCAGAAAGGTCCATGGTCGCCTTCGGGGTCGCCGTGGTGGTGCGTGGTGGCGTCCGGGACGCCCAGCACCACGATCCGGCCGTGGCTGCGCAGCACCTCCACATGGGAACCGTACATATCCGAGAGCACGTCCGAGCGCAGTACTTCATCCGGGGTTCCGGTGCGGAAGGAACCGCCCGCCAGGTACAGGACCCGGTCCACGTAGTCGATGATCGGATTGATTTCGTGCGTCACGAAGACGACGGCGGAGTCGTGGACATGGCAGCGCGCATCGATGAGGGCGCTGATGGCCTGCTGGTGGTGGAGGTCCAGGGACAGCAGCGGCTCGTCGCAGAGCAGCAGGTCGGGGTCCGTAGCCAGTGCCTGTGCCGCGCGCAGGCGCTGCAATTCTCCGCCGGACAGCATGCCCACGGGCTGGTCGGCATAGCTGCCGGCACCTACCTGGGCCAGGAGTTCGTCCACCCGCCGGCGCACCGGGGCGCGGCGCAGGCGCACGCCCCATCTGTCGCCGTCGACCCCCATTCCCACCAGGTCCCGGCCGCGCAGCGGCGTGCCGGCAGCAAAGGACTTCTGCTGCGGAATGTAGCCGATGTCCTTGCTTCCCCGTTCGACCTTCCGGCCGTTAATCCTCACAGTCCCCGCACTGAGCGGCTGCAACCCGAGGAGCACCTTCAGCAACGTGGTCTTGCCGGTGCCGTTGGGGCCAAGGACGGCCAAGAATTCTCCGGCGTTGATGTCCAGGTCCAGGCCTTCCCACAGCGTGCGGCTGCCGAAGGCCATGGAGGCACCCCGCAGCTGCACGACGGCGCGGGTCACTTCAGGACGCCCTCAAGTGCATCGACGTTCGAGTTCATCCAGCCAAGATAGTCCTGCCCCTCAGGCAGGGTCTCGGAGAAATCGAGAACGGGCACGCCGGCGTCTTCTGCCGCAGCGCGGACGGCTTCCGTCTGCGACGTGGATGTCTGGTCGTTATAGGCCAGGAACGCAATGTCCCCGGAGGCCACGAGGTCCTGCATCTGTTTCAGGACTGCCGGAGGCACATCGGAGCCTTCCTCCACGGCTTCGGTGAAATCCGCGGGTGTGACGTTGTGCAGTCCGGCGTCTTCGAGCAGGTACTCGGGCACCGGCTCGGTCATGGCAACGTCCCGGTCCCCGCCCGGGGCACGGAGGGCTTCCACGCGTGTTTCCAGTTCCGCGATGCCGTCGCTGAACGCCGCCGCGTTGCCGCGGAAAGCCGCTTCGTTCGCCGGGTCGAGTTCGGCGAGCCGCTCGGCTGCCGCCTCTGCCAGCAGGGCCATTGCCGACGGGTCGTACCAGACATGTTCGTTGAATCCGCCGTGGGAGTGTCCGTCATGCGCGTCCGCGGACCCGGAGCCGGTTTCGGCGTTCTCCGAGCCGTGCGTGTGGTCTGAGCCGTCTTCCAGGCCGGAAATCTCGACGGCGTTCAGGACGTCCTCGGAAGGCACGCCCTCGTCCTCGACGAGGACTTCCATGAAGCTGTCATATCCGCCGCCGTTCAGGACGATGAGTCCTGCCCCGGATACAGCGAGCTTGTCCCGTGCCGTTGCCTCGTAGGAGTGGGGATCCTGGGACGGGCGGTTGATGATCGATTCAACGCTGACGTATTTCCCGCCCACCGACTCCAGGATGTTCCCGTAGACATTGGTGGACGCGACCACCCGGATAGTTCCCTCGTCGGTGTCCTGGCCCCCTCCGTCACCCGATGAGCAGGCTGACAGCGCAAGGGCTGTGGCGGCGATGGTTCCGGCCACGCGGAAGGGCAGGCGGCGCATAGAGTCAGTATCCCCGTTTCAGGTAATGGTGCAGCCTCCGGGAATACCGGAGGCTGCCAGCATAACGCAAACGCGAATCATTCGCATCTGAGTTCGGGTCAGCCGCTGAAGCTCTCCCCTGTTCGGCGGGAGCCCTGCGCCTGCGTGGCGTCACGGATCTCCCCGACCAGCTGTTCAATGATGTCCTCGAGGAAGAGGACACCCTTCGTCTGCCCGTCCGTCCCCAGGACCCGGGCCACATGCGACCCGGTGCGCTGCATGACGGCAAGCGCATCCTCGATCCCGTCGTCCAGGCGGAGGTTCGCCAGCGTCCGGACCTTGTTCTCGGTAATCGGGCGCTCGTAAGCCTCCTCGGGGATGGCCATGACGTCCTTCAGGTGCATGTACCCCGTGAAGTTCCCGGCGTCGTCCATCAGCACGAACCGGGAGAAACCGGTCCGGCCCACCGCCTTTTCAAACTCCGCCGGAGTACAGTCGGTGCGCAGCGTGACCAGGCCGTCCAGCGGAACCATTACTTCACCCGCGGTCTGGCCGGAGAATTCCAGGGCCCCGGAGATCACGCCGGAATCATCGGCCACGAGCCCGTGGCGGGTGGACTCCTGGACGATCGACTGCACTTCCTGCAGGGTGAAGGAGGACGTGACCTCGTCTTTGGGGGTGACGCCCACCAGGCGCAGCGCGTGGTTGGCAACCCAGTTCAGGCTGGCAGTCACCGGACGCACCGCCCGTGAGACCATCACCAGCGGCGGAGCCAGGGCCAGGGCGGCGCGGTCGGCCACGGAGACTGAGATGTTCTTCGGAACCATCTCGCCAATGGTCACGTGCAGGAACGTCACGAACAGCAGCGCCACCAGGAAGCCGGCCAGGTCGGCCACTTCCACCGGAACGCCCACAGCCTCCAGCGGCACCGCCATCAGGTGGTGGATGGCCGGTTCGGCGACGTAGAGGATCAGCAGGGAGCACACCGTGATGCCCAGCTGGGCGCATGCGAGCATCAGGGAGACGTGCTCCATGGCCCACAGCGTGGTCTTGGCCCGTTTTGATCCGGCTTCGGCCAGCGGTTCAATCTGGCTGCGGCGGGCCGACATGACCGCAAACTCGGCGCCAACGAAGAACGCGTTGCCCAGCAGCAGGATGACGAGCCAGAAAATGCCTGCGAGATCGTTCATCGGGCACCTTCCCTGCGTGCCGGAACCGCCGTCGCACCGTGGACCGGGCGGCCTTCATCCTCGTCTTCTTCCGGCGAAGGAATGAAGCAGACACGGTCGATGCGCCGCCCGTCCATCCGCTCGACTTCCAGCAGCCCGCCCGGAACAGGCACGGTATCGCCGGGTTCGGCGATCCGCCCCAGACCGGCCATGATGTAGCCGCCCACCGTCTCGTACCCGGCCTCGTCAGGAACATCCAGCGAAGGAATGAGCTCCGAGACCTCGTCAGGGCGCATGATGCCCGGGAAATACCAGTAACCGGAGGCACTCTGCAGTACGCCGGGCTTCAGCTTGTCATGCTCGTCGGAGACCTCTCCGACGATTTCCTCGACCAGGTCCTCCAGCGTTGCCACACCCGCGGTTCCGCCGTACTCATCGAGCACGACAGCCAGCTGCAGGTTGGCACTGCGCAGTTCGGAAAGCAGCGAGTCCAGGTGCACCGTCTCGGGCACCCGCAGGACCTCGCTCATGATGGCCGCGGCGGGAAGCTCCGAGCGCTTGTGGCGGGGAACCGCCACCGCTTTCTTCACGTGCACCACGCCGCGGATGTCATCCGGTGAATCCCCCAGGATAGGAAAGCGTGAATACCCGGTGCGGCGCGCCGCTTCGATCACATCAGCAACGGGCTGCTCTGAATCAATCGTTTCCAGGCGGATGCGCGGAGTCATCACATCGGCGGCGGTACGTTCGGAGAAGGACAGGGTGCGGGCCAGGAAGTTGGCCGTCCCCTGGTCGAGGGTTCCCATTTGAGCCGAACGCCGGACCATCGAGGAGAGCTCCGCCGGCGTCCGTGCCCCCGATACCTCTTCCTTGGCTTCGAGGCCGAACAGGTTCAGGACCTTGTTGGAGAAGCCGTTGAGTACCAGGATTGCCGGCTTAAAGACAAAGGTAAAAGCAAGCTGCGGCCGTGCCAGCACCCGCCCCACCTTGAACGGCAGGGCAATGGACATGTTCTTGGGAATCAGTTCACCCAGCAGCATCGACAGCAGCGTCGCCAGCACCATGGCAGCAATCACCGAAACAGACAGTGCAGCCGCCGGCGGAAGGCCCAGGGCAGCGAGCGGCCCCTGGAGAAGCCGTCCCACGGACGGCTCCATCACAAAACCGGTGAGCAGCGTCGTCAGGGTAATGCCAAGCTGGCAGCTTGAGAGCTGGGTGGAAAGTGTGGTCAGGCAGCGCAGCAGCGGCTCCGCACCGGTGTCACCGTCGGCGACTGCCCGCCTGACAGTGGGCTGGTCGAGGGCCACGAGGGAAAACTCGACGGCGACGAAAAAGCCGGTGCCGCAGATCAGCAGCAGGCCGGCAAGGAGGAATAACCACTCCATTTAGGAAGCCACCCCCGCTTTGCAGCTTGGTGACTGGGCTTCCGCGGAGCACTGTGGCGGATAACCGCCGGACGGAGGATGGTCGGCTGATGCCGTACTGGAAGGCTCCGATGAGGCGGCCGGAGAATGCGGGGATCGTGTGCGGGCGTTGCCGGCTCTGTGCATCCGAACTGCGGTAACCGCAGCTGTGGAGGCAGGCCGGCGCCTAGAGTTGCTGTCCATAGACCTTCCAGTTTACAGCTTCCGCTTCCAGGCACCAGATCCACTTTCGGAGGCACCGGGGTACCTGCGGAGCGCGTGCCGCGTCAGCTGCACCACCAGTGGATGTGATGCATCACACATCCACACGCCGCCGAGATTGGCCACTTGCGTCGATCTGTAACTAGACTTGCAACCAAGTCTCGGTCACTGCGCACCGGGCCGCACCAGCAAGTCTTGAGGCGGAAACGCTCAGATCATGGTGCCATCAGGGCAAACGGCAACTCATGGAAGAGGCGTATAACTAGTGCCAGACCAACCCAACCACCGCCTGCCGGAGGAATTCGGCGGGAACGAATGGCTTGTCGACGAATTGTACGAGCAGTTCCTCAAGGACAGGAACTCGGTCGACAAGAAGTGGTGGAGCATTTTCGACTCCTTCAAGACGGAGGACGGGAAGCAGGCTGAGGGCGGATCTGCCTCAGGCAACGGCTCGACCCCGCCCAGCGAACTCGGTACGAATCCGGCAACGCGCCAGCTTCCTGTCGTCCAGACAGAGGCACAGGCCCCCAAGGCCTCAGGTGAATCGCCGGCAGCCACGCAGCAGTCCGGCAAGCCGCCCGTAGCCAAGGAAGCCTCGGCTCCCCAGGACGAGCCCAAGTCTGCCGAAGCAGCCGCCAAGCCCGCCCCCATCCCGGCGCAGCTCCCCAAGACGAAGCCCAGCACCCAGACCGAAGAGGACACCGTTACTGTCCTGCGCGGTCCGGCCAAGGCCATCGCCACGAACATGGACCTCAGCCTGAGTGTCCCCACAGCCACCACCGTGCGTGCCGTACCGGCCAAGCTGCTGATCGACAACCGCATTGTCATCAACAGCCACCTGGAACGTGCCCGCGGCGGCAAGGTCTCCTTCACGCACCTGCTCGGTTACGCCATCATCCGTGCCGCGGCCCAGTTCCCGTCCCAGAACGTGTACTACGACGAGGTGGACGGCAAGCCCGTTGCTGTCCAGCCCGCGCACATCAACTTCGGCCTCGCCGTCGACATGCCGAAGCCGGACGGCACCCGCCTGCTGGTGGTCCCGAACATCAAGAAGGCCGAGACACTGAACTTCTCGGAGTTCTGGCACGCCTACGAAGACCTGGTGAAGCGCACGCGCGCCGGCAAGCTCACCGCCGACGATTACAAGGGGACGACCATCTCCCTGACAAACCCGGGCGGCATCGGGACGGTTCATTCCGTTCCCCGCCTCTCCAAGGGCCAGGCCTGCATCATCGGTGCAGGTGCCCTTGAGTACCCGGCGGAGTTCCAGGGCGCGAATGAGAAGATCCTCGCCCGCAACGCTATTTCAAAGGTCATCACGCTGACCTCCACCTATGACCACCGCGTCATCCAGGGAGCCGGCAGCGGCGAGTTCCTGCGCATCGTCCACCAGCTGCTGCTGGGCGAGCAGAACTTCTACGACGACGTCTTCGAGTCCCTGCGCATCCCGTACGAGCCGGTTCGCTGGAGCCCCGACATCCAGGTCAACCCGGATGAGCAGGTCAACAAGGTTGCCCGCATCCAGCAGCTGATCCACGCCTACCGCGTGCGCGGCCACCTGATGGCGGACACCAACCCGCTCGAGTACGTCCAGCGCCGCCACGCTGACCTGGACATCCTCAACCACGGCCTGACCCTCTGGGACCTGGACCGCGAATGGCCCACCGGCGGATTCGGCGGCAAGCCGATGCTGAAGCTGCGCAAGATCCTCGGTGTCCTGCGGGATGCCTACTGCCGCACGGCAGGCATCGAGTACATGCACATCCAGGATCCGGAAGAGCGCAACTGGTTCCAGGACCGCCTTGAGGCTCCCTACAGCAAGCCTTCCCGCGAAGAGCAGCTGCGCATCCTCAGCAAGCTCAACGCTGCTGAAGCGTTCGAGACGTTCCTGCAGACCAAGTTCGTCGGCCAGAAGCGCTTCTCCCTCGAAGGCGGCGAATCGCTGATTCCGCTGCTGGACGCGATCATTTCCGGTGCCGCAGACGAAGGCATGGAAGAAGTCGGAATCGGCATGGCCCACCGCGGCCGCCTGAACGTGCTGACCAACATCGCCGGCAAGACCTATGCCCAGGTCTTCCGCGAATTCGAGGGCACCCAGGATCCGCGCTCCGTCCAGGGCTCCGGCGACGTGAAGTACCACCTCGGCACCGAGGGAACGTTCACGTCGGACAACGGCAACCAGACGAAGGTCTACCTGGCTGCCAACCCGTCGCACCTCGAGGCCGGCGACTCGGTCCTCGAAGGAATCGTCCGCGCCAAGCAGGACCGGCTGGACCGCGGGGATGAATTCCCCGTCCTGCCGATCCTCATCCACGGTGATGCTGCCTTCGCCGGACAGGGCGTGGTGGCGGAGACGCTCAACCTCTCCCAGCTGCGCGGCTACCGCACCGGCGGCACCATCCACGTGATCGTGAACAACCAGGTCGGCTTCACCACCGCCCCGACGTCCTCACGCTCCTCCGTTTACGCGACGGACGTTGCCAAGATGGTCCAGGCACCGATCTTCCACGTGAACGGCGACGATCCGGAGCAGGTTGTCCGGATGGCCCAGCTGGCCTTCGACTACCGCCAGCGGTTCAACAAGGACGTCGTCATCGACATGGTCTGCTACCGCCGCCGCGGACACAATGAGGGCGACGATCCCTCGATGACGCAGCCGATGATGTACTCGCTGATCGAAGCGAAGCGTTCCGTGCGCAAGCTGTACACCGAGTCCCTGATTGGACGCGGCGACATCAGCCAGGAAGAAGCGGAGCAGGCGCTGCGCGACTACCAGAGCCGCCTGGAGCGGGTCTTCGCCGAGACGCACGCCGCCCAGACCTCGCCGATCCCGGTCATCACCAAGGATTCCGAGGCTGTCTCCGACCTGGAACGCCCTGCTGCCCAGCAGGAAGGCTCCACCGTCGTCGCGCCGTCCACCACGGCGATCTCCGCGGACACCCTCGCGCACATCGGCAAGGCGCACGTGGCGGTCCCTGAGGGCTTCACCGTGCATCCGAAGCTGAAGTCACTGCTGGAAAAGCGCGAGCAGATGTCCCGCGAGGGCAACATCGACTGGGGCTTCGCGGAAATTGCGGCCTTCGGTTCGCTGCTGATGGAAGGTGTTCCCGTCCGCCTGGCCGGACAGGACTCCCGCCGCGGCACGTTTACCCAGCGCCACGCTGTCTTCCACGACCGGGCAACCGGCGCCGAGTGGATGCCGCTGGGAGAACTGGACCCGAACCAGGCCAAGCTGTGGATCTACGACTCCCTGCTTTCCGAATTCGCAGCCCTCGGCTTCGAATACGGCTACTCAGTGGAACGCCCCGATGCCCTCGTCCTGTGGGAAGCGCAGTTCGGCGACTTCGTCAACGGCGCGCAGACCATCATTGACGAGTTCATTTCCTCGGCCGAGCAGAAGTGGGGCCAGCGCTCCTCGCTCGTCATGATGCTGCCGCACGGCTATGAGGGCCAGGGCCCGGACCACTCTTCGGCCAGGATCGAGCGCTTCCTGCAGCTGTGTGCCGAGGACAACATGATCGTGGCGAACCCGACCACCGGTGCCTCGCACTTCCACCTGCTGCGCCGCCAGGCGTACAGCCGGCCGCGCAAGCCGCTGGTGATCTTCACTCCGAAGCAGCTGCTGCGCCTGAAGGCCGCCGCGACTTCGGTGGAGGAGTTCACCCAGGGTTCCTTCCAGCCGGTCATCGGCGAGCATGCCGAACTGGATGCGAACGCCGTCGACAAGGTGCTCCTGGTCTCCGGCCGTCTCTACTACGATCTGCTGGCCAACCGCCAGAAGACCAATGACGAGAAGACGGCGATCATCCGCGTCGAGCAGCTTTACCCGCTGCCGGTCAACGAGATCAAGGAAGCCGTGGCGAAGTACCCGAATGCCGAGATTGTGTGGGCGCAGGACGAGCCCGCCAACCAGGGTCCGTGGCCGTTTATCGGTCTGAACCTGCCGCAGGAACTGGACCGGCCGCTGCGGCTGGCTTCCCGTCCGGCGTCAGCATCGACCGCAACCGGCTCGGCCAAGCGCCACGCAGTTGAGCAGGACATCCTGGTCAAGAAGGCCTTCGAACGCCGATAGTAGGCTAGGTTTGGGTGGGGCACCGGTGGTGCCCCACCCGGCTTTTAACGCAATCCTTTCTCTGGATATCCCGTCAAATGGAAAAGGCAACTCGTGGAACAACGCAGAATCAGGCTCGCTGCGGTCGGTGACGAACTGCTCGCCGGACACGGTGATCCCCGCGCGCTGGGCTGGCTGGGCCGTGTGCTCGCCCGTACGACGCCGGAAACCGCACAGCTCGAGGCGTACAGCCTTGCTGCTCCCGGCGAAGGCACCGAAGCACTGGCAAACCGCTGGCTGATGGAGGCCGGCCGCAGGTTCGATGAGAGCTGCGAGAACCGCCTGGTCATCGGCCTTTCGGACCGCGACCTTGATCTGGAACTCTCGACGGCACGCAGTCGGCTGAACCTGGCCAACATCCTCGACGGCGCTGCCCAGATGAGCATCAAGGTCCTGGTCGTAGGTCCTCCCCCGGGCCTCGATGCGGAGCGCAACCGGAAGCTGGCGGATCTCTCCGCTGCTTTCGGGGATGTCACGACGCGGCGCAAGCATGTCTATGTCGATACCCTGACGCCGCTGCTGAACCATGAGCAGTGGCGCACCGACCTCGCTGCCAACGGCGGCACCCCCGGACAGGCCGGCTACGGGCTGATCGCCTGGCTGGTCCTGCACCGCGGCTGGTTCCGCTGGCTCGACCTGCCGGACATGAACTGAAATCTTCCTGCTCGGCAATGCCGGGCCGGGGGCCGCCGGGGCGGCCGGGCCGGC